>NZ_SCMZ01000040.1:0-34965 GCF_005503285.1 Sphingomonas sp. 2SG | reverse complement strand
CTCCACCACGGCCCGACGGCCGAGGTCCCGCTCTCCGCTGCGCGAGGGAGGACTATAATGCGTCATTTTCTGAACCTGTCCGATGCCGGCGCCGATGGCGTCGCCGCGATGCTGGCCGATGCGATCGACCGCAAGGCGGCGCGTGCCGGCTTCCCCAAGGGCCGCGCCGATGCCGACGCGCCGCTCGCCGGCCATGTGCTCGCGATGATCTTCGAGAAGAATTCGACGCGTACCCGCGTCAGCTTCGACATGGCGATCCGGCAACTGGGCGGGACCTCGATCGTCATGGATGCAGGCTCGATGCAGCTCGGTCGCGGCGAGAGCATCGCTGACACCGCGCGCGTGCTGTCGGGCTATGTCGACGCGATCATGATCCGCACCGACGATCACGCCAAGGTCGAGGACATGGCCCGCTACGCCAGCGTGCCGGTCATCAACGGCCTGACCGACCAGTCGCACCCCTGCCAGATCATGGCCGATCTCCAGACGATCCTCGAGGACGGCAAGGCGTTGCCCGGACTCAAGCTGGCGTGGCTCGGCGACGGCAACAACGTGCTCGCCTCGCTGATCGAGGCAGCCGGGCTGATGCAGTTCGACGTCACCGCCGCCTGTCCGCAGGGCTTCATGCCAGCCGAGGCCGATGTCGCGCGCGGGCAGGGCCGTGCCCGCGTCGTCGCTTCGCCGCAGGAAGCGGTGGAGGGTGCCGACGTCATCGTCACCGACACGTGGATCTCGATGGGCCAGGCGCATGCCGAAACCAAGCTCGCCGCGATGATGCCCTATCAGGTCGACGAGGCCCTGATGGCGCACGCCAAGCCCGATGCGCGCTTCCTCCACTGTCTGCCCGCGCATCGTGGCGAAGAGGTGGTCGATGCGGTGATCGACGGGCCGCAGTCGCTGATCTGGCAGGAAGCGGAGAACCGCCTCCACGCGCAGAAAGCGGTGCTGCGCTGGGTCTTCGGCCAGATCGGCTGATCCGGGGGCGTGGCGAACGGGGGGGGTAACTTGACCCATCCACCGCGCCATCCCATTTCCTGCCGATGCAACAATCCCCCATCGATATCGATCGCGCGCTCGGGTTCGCGATTCCCTCCCGCTCGGCGCGCGGACGGGTCGTAAGGCTCGGTCCCGCGCTCGACGCCGTCCTCGCATCACATGCTTATCCCCCCGCAATCGAAGCCCTCCTCGCCGAGGCACTGACCCTGGCGGCGTTGATCGGCTCGACGCTCAAGGACCCGACCGCGCAGCTCACCATGCAGACGCGGACCGAGAACGGCGTCGTCCAGCTTCTCGTCTGCGATTATCGCGGCGGGGAAGTGCGCGGGTATATCGATTTCGATGCCGAGAAGCTCGCCGCGGCGCCGGAGCAGCCGACGCTGTTCGCGCTGTTCGGTCAGGGCTATCTCGCCATCACCTTTGACCTCGCGGCGACCGGCGAGCGCTATCAGGGCATCGTCCCGCTCGACGGCGAGACGCTGGCCGAGGCGGCGCAGAGCTATTTCGTCCAGTCCGAGCAGATCCCCAGCCTCGTCCGGGTCGGCATCGCCCGCGACGGCGAGCACACCGTCGCGGGCGGCCTGTTCCTCCAGCATCTGCCCGAAGGCGAGGTTGGTCGCGAACGGCTGCACACCCGGCTCGACCACCCCGAATGGGAGCATGTCGAGGCACTCGGCCAGACGATGGGTGTCGACGAACTCGCCGATCCCGCATTGTCGCTGGAGACTTTGGTCTGGCGCCTGTTTAACGAGGAGCCCGACGTACGCGTGCTCGCCTCGACCCCGCTGTCGCGCGGCTGCCGCTGCACCGGCGATTATATCGCGAGCGTGCTCGCCAAATTCTCGCTGGAGGAACGGCGCGAGATGGCGGACGAACGCGGGTTCATCCAGGTCGATTGCGCCTTCTGCGCGACCAAATTCCCGGTTCCGGCCGAGGCCGATCCGGTCGCCTGAGCTAAAGGGCGGGAGGGATATCCGCCGGGCATCTTAATCTCCTTTTAATACCGGTCGCTTAGCCATGCGGTGTGCCTGTTCATGACCGGCACGCTTTTCTCCCAGAGGAGCGATCGCTTCTCTCTCCTTCAAGGGCCGCCTTACCCGCGGCCCTTTTCTTTTGCGCCGCTTTGGCCTAGCGCCGGGGGGATCATGACCATGCAAAACGTAGGGCCTCTGGCCGTCGTGCTCGTCTCCGGCGGGCTCGATTCGATGATCTCCGCCGCAAGTGCGCGCGAAGCGGGCTATCGCCTGCTCGCGCTGTCGATCGACTATAACCAGCGCCATCGCGTCGAGCTGGCCGCGGCACGGCGCGTCGCGACGACGCTGGGGGCGGAGCGGCATATCGTGTTGCCGCTCGACCTGTCGGCGTTCGGCGGCTCGGCGCTCACCGACGACATCGACGTGCCCAAGGACGGCGTCGGCGAGGGGATCCCGGTCACCTATGTGCCGGCGCGCAACACGATCTTCCTCAGCCTCGCGCTCGGCTGGGCGGAAGCGGCGGGATCGCGCGACCTGTTCATCGGCGTCAACGCGCTCGATTATTCGGGCTATCCCGATTGCCGCCCCGAATTCATCCACGCCTTCGAAGGGCTGGCGGAGATCGCCACCAAGGCGGGCGTCGAGGGCGAACCGTTCAAGATCCACGCGCCGCTGCAGCATATGACCAAGGCCGACATCGTCCGCGAGGGCCAGCGGCTGGGCGTCGACATGGGGATCAGCTGGTCGTGCTACGATCCGGCACCGGGCGGGGTCCATTGCGGTACCTGCGACAGTTGCCGGCTGCGCTCCAAGGGATTCGAGGAAGCGGGCATAGCCGATCCGACGGTCTACGCCGTTCGGCCCTGATCGCATGAGCTATGCCGTCAAGGAGATGTTCCTGACCCTGCAGGGTGAGGGGGTGAATGCGGGGCGGCGGGCGGTGTTCGTGCGCTTCGCCGGGTGCAATCTGTGGAGTGGGCGCGAGCAGGATCGGGCCACGGCGGTCTGCCGGTTCTGCGACACCGATTTCGTCGGTGTCGACGGGCTGGGCGGCGGCAAGTTCGCCGACGCTGCGGACCTGGTCGCGGCGGTCGCGGGCTTCTGGGGTGCGGGGCAGAGCGACCGCTTCGTCGTCCTCACCGGGGGCGAGCCGATGTTGCAGATCGACGATGCGCTGGTCGAGGCGCTGCACGACGCCGGTTTCCGTATCGCGATCGAGACCAATGGTACGCTGCCGGTGCATCCGGGGATCGACTGGGTGTGCGTCAGTCCCAAGGCGGGCAGCGTCGTGGTGCAACGCTCGGGCGACGAGCTGAAGCTGGTCTGGCCGCAGGCGGGGACCGATATCGCCGAGGTCGAGAGCTGGGATTTCGCCAACCGTCTGTTGCAGCCGATGGACGATGCCCGTGGTGTCGCGAACATCGAGGAGGCGATCGCGGTGGTGATGGAGCGCCCGCAATGGCGGCTGTCGTTGCAGACGCACAAGCTGCTGGGGCTGCGCTAGGAACTTCCAAAAGCATCAAATCCCCCCGGAGCGGATCCGGGGGGATTTGCCGTCAGCGCTGCGCGGTTTCCGCAGCTGCCGTCACGGTGGGCGCCGTCGCGGCCGTCGCGGCCGTCGCGGCGGCAGGCACCGCTGCCGTTCCCGTCGGGCTCGCCGGCGGCCAGGCGAAGACGCCGCACTTCTTGGCTACCCATTCGCCCTTCTTGTTCCAGCAGATCGTGTCGAGACGCGGCTGCGAAGCATAGTCGCGGCCGAGATAGCGCTGGAAATGCTGTTCGCCATAGGGCGTCAGGCTGTTGCGCAACTCACGGACGCGATCCATCGCGAACGATCCGAAGCCGCCGCGCGGCACGAAGGTCGCGTCGCGGCCGATGCCGCTCGCCGTCTGGCAGAAGCCGAACTGCGCCGCGACGGTCGCATAACCGGAATAGGTGCGCGTGCCGAACTGGTCGAGCGCCGCCTGACCCGCCTTGGGCGCCTTGTTGACGCGCATGAAATATTTGGTGAGCGTGTCGAACGAATTCTTCAGCTCTGCCTCATGGTCCTTCAGCACCGCATTGTAATTGGGCACGGTGAGCAGCGTCGGTTCGAACTGGCATTGCAGCGCGGCGACGTTCAGCGCGGCGCGGACGCTCCACGCCATCGCCGCGCGCAGCTCCGCCTCGGTCGCGCCGGGCAGCGGCTGGCCGAGGCCGTCCTCATGCCCCTTGACTGCCTCGCCGCGGAAATCGTGCGAGCGCAGGTAGAATTGTGCCGACGCCGGCGCCGCCGCCGCCAGGCCGATCGCGGCGCCGCCAAGCGCCAGCGCGATACGCAACACGGTCATCTTTCGTCATCCCCACGAAAAGCTATTATCGGGCGATTCTAGACGGTTTCGCGGGCCGACCCAATCCCCGATCGCGCCAATCCACGATAAAATCGGATGAAATGCGCCAGAACGTTGGAACCAAAAGAAAAGGCCGCCCGGTTGCCCGGACGGCCGTTTCACCACCGTAATATCCCTGACGGGAGATTACATTGCGTTGGTGGTCATCGTGTCGTTCGACATCATGGTGTCGTTCGACATCATCGTGTCGTTCGCCATCATGCCACCGTTCGACGCGCCGTCGACGGCGGTCATGTTGTCGCTCATGGTGCCCATGTCGTCGGTGGTGTTCATATCGGTGACCATCGTGTTGTCGGTGGTCGTTTCGGTCTTCGGGCCACAGGCCGAAACCGCAAGAGCGGCGCCGGCGATCAGCGAGCCGGTCAGGACCTTGGAGATGAGTGCACGCATTGGAAGCTCCCTAGAATAGGATTTGGACGGCTTGCTGGCCCTTTAATACCCAAATCGCAGTGGACATTAATCGCATAACGCCCAGCCCTCAAGCCTCGAATTCTATCCGACGCGTTTATGCCGGACAAGACAGGGACCGGAGGAATGCCGGAGCGCTCAACGCAAGAGCATCGTCGAAGGTTGCCAGACGATCGTCACGGCCCAGATCGGCGAGGCTGGTCACGGCGAAATCGGGCAGTCCGCAGGGTACGATGCCGTTGAAATGGCTGAGGTCGGGTGCGACGTTGACCGCGAGGCCATGCAGCGTGATCCAGCGCCGCACGCGAACGCCGATCGCGCCGATCTTCGCCTCCGCGCCACCGTCGCGCGTCCAGATGCCGACCCGCCCCTCGGCGCGAAAGGCGGTGACGCCGAGTTCGGCGAGCGCCGCGATCACCCAGCCTTCGACGCCATGGACGAAGCAGCGCACGTCGCGGCCGCGCTTGCCGAGATCGAGCACCAGATAGACGATCCGCTGGCCGGGGCCGTGATAGGTGTATTTGCCGCCGCGTCCGGTCGCGACCACCGGAAAGCGCGCATCGATCAGGTCGCCGGAAGAGGCGCTGGTGCCGGCGGTGTAGATCGGCGGATGCTCGAGCAGCCAGATCAGCTCGCGCGCCTCGCCCGCCAGCACCGCCTCGGCGCGTGCCTCCATCGTCGCCAGTGCCTCGTCATAAGGCGTCAGGCCCGGCGATACCCGCCATTCGATACCATCGATCTCGGTCATGCCGGTGCATGTGTGCCAGAGACCGGGCGCTTGCAAGTTGGCGAGTGGCCAAGCCGGGACGCTTGGGCTAACCGATCGCAAACGCGGGCGAAGGGGTGCCGGATGGTCAAGATGGGCAATGTGTGGGACCGCAGCGTCGAGGTGCTGAACGGACGCGGCGGCATGCTTGCCGGCATCGCGGCGCTCACCCTGTTCCTGCCGGCGGTGATCAACGCGGCGTGGACCGGCTTCGCCGCTCCCTCGACCGCCACCGCAGTGATCGGCATGCTGTTCGTTATCGTTACGGCGATCGTCGCAGTGTGGGGGCAGCTCGCGATGATCGCCGCCTCGACCGATCCCGCGACCGACCGGACGGCGGCGATGCGACAGGCCAGTGCGCGCCTGCCTGCCGCATTGCTCGTCGCTTTGGTGTTGGCGGTGGTGATGATCGTGGCGTTCCTGCCGTCGATCGCTTTGCTGCTGCGCGCCGGCTTCGACTATCGGTCGCTTGCCGCGGGCACCGCGACGGCGCCGACCGATCCGGGCGCCGCGGGGCTCGCCGGCCTCTATGCACTGGCGATGGGGCTGGCGTTGCTGTTCGTCGGCGCGCGGCTGCTGCCGCTCTATGCAGTGGTGCTGGAGGAACGGCTGGCCGTCGCCGCGGTCGCCCGATGCTGGCGGCTGACCCGCCGCCACACCTGGCGGCTGGTCGGCACGGTGCTGCTGTTCGTCGTCGTGCTGATGATCGCCACCTGGGCGGCGCAATCGGTCAGCGGGCTGATTTTTCGCCTGATTCTCGGCGCCGACGCGCAGGCGACGGTCGCGTTGCTCGCCGCCGCGGTGGCGCAGGCAGTGTCGGCGGCACTGACGTTGGTAGCGATCGTCTTCTCCGCGCAACTCTACGTGGCGCTGGTCGCCCGCGAGCGGATGCTGCGCGACAAGGCCGCGCTCGGCGAGGTCCAGGCGTGAGGCTGACGCTCGCCGCCTTGCTGAGCGATGCCTGGGCGATGTTCCGGCGCGATGCCGACCTGCTGTTGCGGATCGCCGGCCTGTTCTTCTTCGTGCCGACTTATGCGCTGCTGCTGCTCACCGCGCCGCTGCCGATGCCCGACGACACGATCGTCGACACGCAGGCGCGGGCACAGGCGTGGATGACCGCGCTCGACGGCTGGGTCGGCGATTACGGGCTCGGCTCGGTCGGCGCCTATGCGATCACCTATCTGGGCCTCGCGGTCCTCTTCTGCCTGTTCCTCGATGCCGAGCGGCCGACGCTCGGCGTGGCGATCCAGCGCGCGGCGCGGCGCTTTCCGCGCTTCATCCTCGCGATGGTGGTGGTGTCAATTCCGGCGGGGGCGGGGATGTACGTGCTGCTGCTGCCCGGCCTGTGGCTGATGAGCCGCTTCATGCTGGCCGGCCCGGTGCTGTTCGCCGAGCCGCAAACCGGCGCGATGCAGGCGGTCGGCGCGTCGTGGCGGATGACGCGGCGCGGGCAATTGGGGCTGCTCGGCGCGATCGTCACCATCTATCTCGCCGCGATCCTGGCGGGGCAGCCGTTCATGC
The DNA here is from genome assembly GCF_005503285.1 of Sphingomonas sp. 2SG. NCBI lineage: Bacteria > Pseudomonadati > Pseudomonadota > Alphaproteobacteria > Sphingomonadales > Sphingomonadaceae > Sphingomonas > Sphingomonas sp. 2SG. The sequence continues at coordinate 27,910 of NZ_SCMZ01000040.1, read as the reverse complement.
TGCTGTCGCATTATCTGGGCGGCGAGGGCGGCGGCAATCCGCTCGGCATCGCGATCGCAGATGCCTGTGCCGCCGGCGTCGCGATGCTGACGCAGCTCGCCGGCGGACTGGTGGCGATCGTCGCCTATCGCCGGCTGTCGGCGATACCCGCGGCGTAGGCAGCTACGACCGACATTCCGTAACTCCTCCCCCTTCAGGGCAGGATTATCGCATATCGCTGCGGTGATGAGGCTCGATCGGTTTCCTTATCGGATTCGTCACCCCGGACTTGTTCCGGGGTCCACCGGGCCGCGAGGGAACGGTGTCGAATCAAGCCTTTCTCCTCGCCGCAGGGTGGACCCCGGAACAAGTCCGGGGTGACGGGGTGAGTGGGAAGGCGACAGGGTCGCACGAGCGTCCATATGCGATAGCCCTGCCCCGGCGGGGTAGGAATGCCCCACATCCCGAACGTCGATCCGCTACGCCAGATACGGTATGTGCGCGCCGGCATCGATCGGCAGCAGGCCGAGCGCGCGCGGATCGGGGAAGGTCTCGATCGTCCGCCTTACCGCGACGAAGCCCTGCGCCCGGTAGAAGTTGAGCGCCGAGGGGTGGTCGAGCGTGCAGGTATGCACCCAGACGCGGGTGACGCCCGGGGCCCAGGCGCGCGCCATCGCCTCGGCCATCAGCCAGCGGCCATGGCCCTTGCCGGCGAGTTCGGGCACCAGCCCGAAATACGATAGCTCGCAGGCGCCGGCATGACGGACGTCAAGTTCGACGAAGCCGATCTCGACCCCCGCCGGATCGACCGCGGCATAGACCTGCACCCGCGGATCGTGGACGATCGCAGTGAGCGCAGCATCGTCCATCGCGAGCCGCGAATACCACAGCCACGGCCCGCCGACGCGGCGGAACAGCAGCCGGTATTTGTCGGGCTCCGGCCGCTCCCAGCGCACCAGCCGCAGCGGCGAGGCGGGCAGCGGACGCAGCGGCGGCCGGCGCGTCATCTCCAGCGTGGTGACGATCGTCGCCAGCTCGCCGGGCGCGACCGGCGTCAGTCCCATGTCGCCACCGGCGGCAGGCTCATCAGGATCGCGTCGATATTGCCGCCGGTCTTGAGGCCGAACAGCGTGCCGCGGTCGTAGACGAGGTTGAACTCGGCATAGCGGCCGCGCCACGCGCGCTGCTGCGCCAGCTCCGCCGCGCCGAACGGCTCGGCCATCCGCCGCCGGACGAGGCGCGGGTAGACGTCGAGGAACGCCTCGCCCACCGCCTGGGTGAAGGCGAGGTTCGCGGCGAAATCGCCTTCGAGATGGTCGTAGAAGATGCCGCCGACGCCGCGGTGGACCTGCCGGTGCGGGATGTAGAAATAGTCGTCCGCCCACGCCTTGAAGCGCGGGTAATAGGCCGGGTCGTGTGCGTCGCAGGCGGCGCGGAACGTCGCGTGGAAGTCGTCGGTGTCCTGCGCGACCGGCAGCGGCGGGTTGAGGTCCGCACCGCCGCCGAACCAGCGTTTGGTGGTGACGAGGAAGCGCGTGTTCATATGCACCGCGGGCACGTGTGGATTGGCCATGTGCGCGACGAGGCTGATTCCGGTGGCGAAGAAGCGCAGATCGTCGCCGGCGCCGTGGATCGACTTGCCGAACTCGCCGTCGAGCAGCCCGCCGACGGTCGAGACGTTGACGCCGACTTTCTCGAACACCTTGCCCTTCATGACGCCGCGCACGCCGCCGCCGCCGGGCGCGCCGGACGGATCGGTGCGGTCCCACGCGATATAGTCGAACGCCGCGTCCGAGCCAGCCTCGCGCTCGATCGCCTCGAAGGCGGTGCAGATGCGGGTGCGCAAGGATTCGAACCAGGTGCGGGCGGCGGTCTGTTCGGCGTCGAGGGTCAGCATGGCGGGCTTGTGGCAAGCGCCGGTCGCGAAGTCGAGCGCTGGTCATCGCGGCCTATCGCTGGCAAGCCGCTGTCATGGACCGATCGACGCGCAAATCCTTGTTTCGCGGGCTGCGCGTGACCGCGGTCAGCTCCGCCTTCGTCTGCGCGTTCGTCTGGGCGGCGGGGTATTTCGACCGCGATCCGGTCCACGTCTATCCGGCGGTGCCGCCGGCGGCGCGGATCGCGGTGGTCAACGTCTCGGGGGACATGGGGCTGCGCTTCCTGCTCGGCGCCTCGACTTCGCGCGGGCTGACCGAACATCATGTCCCGGTGGTCGGCATCTCCACCCCTGCGGTGTTCCGCCGGCGCCGTACCCGCGCCGAGGTCGACGCGTTCATGGCCGACGTCGTCCGTACCGCGCTCGCCCGTACCGGCGTCGCGCGGGTGGTGGTGATGGGGCAATCCTATGGCGCCGACATCGTCCAGACCGGGCTTGCCCATCTGCCGGCCGATCTGCGCCCGAAGGTGGCGGCGATCGTCCTCGTCCTGCCGGGCGATTCGGTCTATTTCCGCGCCGACCCGACCGGCTGGTCGTACGGCGATTCGCCCGACAGCGTCGGCGTGACCACCGCCCACACGCTGACCTGGGCGCCGCTCACCTGCATCTATGGCGTCGAGGAAGACGACAGCCTGTGCCCGCTGCTGCGCGTGCCCGGGGCGCGGGTGATCGGCATGCCGGGCGGGCACAACATCCATCATGACGAAGCCGGGCTGCTGCGCCACGTGTTGGGGGCGGTGCGCGCGGTGGCGCCCTAGTTTTAGTTCAAGCGAAGGCGCGAAGAAGAAGGTTGGTTCGCGCAGATGCGCGGAGGCGCAGAGATGGCCCGTGCGGCGCAGCCTTTTACCCCCGACGAAACGGATGATCGGACCGCGTATGCCGGCACGGGACCCCCGACCGCCACCTCTCTGCGCCTCTGCGCCTCTGCGCGAACCGACCTTCTTCTTCTCTTCGCGTCTTCGCGTGGATCACAATGAAGGAAAGTCACCCGTCTGCCGCAACGCTTCGGCGGCGACGATCCCCGCCGATACCGACAGATTGAGCGAGCGCAGCGGCGGCGCCATCGGGATGACCACCCGCGCGTCGGCCCGTGCGTGCACGTCCTCCGGCACGCCGGCGCTCTCGCGGCCGAACAGCAATACGTCGCCGGCCGCGAAGGCGAAGGCGGGCAGGGGCGTCGCGCCGCGCGTCGTCGACAGGACCAGCCGGCCGCCGAGCTGCGCGAGGAACGCGGTCCAGTCGGCGTGGCGGGTGATCGAGACGTGGTCGATATAGTCCATCGCCGCGCGTGCGACGCGCTTGTCGTCCCATTGGAAGCCCATCGGTTCGATCAGGTCGAGGCCGATGCCGAAGCAGGCGCAGGTGCGCATTACCGCGCCGACATTGCCGGCGATGTCGGGCTGATACAAAGCGATGCGCAGGCCGGTCGTCATGGCCCGGCGTCTTAGCGGCGCACGCGGCTGCGGTAAAATGCTGTTGGCAAAGCGTCGGCCCGCCGTCTATCAGTTCCCCGGCTCGCCGTGGGGACGGTAGGGTTCGGTGGCGCGGCACGACCGGTTCCTCCGCAATAATGATGGACGAGGGCAGAGACGAATGGCGACTGACAGCATGGTACCACCCGGTGAATCGCCGGAACCGTTCCACGAGGAAGTCCACGATCCCCGCCGTCGCGATTTCATCAATATCGCCGCCGTCTCCTTCGCCGGGGTCGGCGCGCTGGCGATCGTGCTGCCGCTGATCAACCAGATGAACCCCTCCGCCGACGTGCTCGCCCAGTCGACCACCGAGGTCGATCTGTCGAAGATCGCACCGGGACAGGCGATCAAGTCGCAGTTCCGCAAGCAGCCTCTGTTTGTCCGCAACCTCACCCCCGCCGAAATCGCCGAGGCCAACAAGGTCGACGTCGCGAGCCTGCGCGATCCGCAGACGCTCGCCGAGCGGACCAAGCCCGGCAAGGAAAACTGGCTCATCACGCTGGGCGTCTGCACCCATCTCGGCTGCGTGCCGCTCGGGGCGGGCGAGGGCGAGAACAAGGGGCCGTTCGGCGGCTATTTCTGCCCGTGTCACGGCTCCGCCTATGACACTGCGGCGCGTATCAGACAGGGACCGGCACCCAAGAACCTCGCCGTCCCCGACTATACGTTCAATTCCGATACCGCCGTAACGGTCGGCTGAGGGAGATCCGGATCATGAGCTTTCCCTGGGCCAAACATTACGAACCGAAGCAGCCGCTGATGCGCTGGCTGGACGAGAAGCTGCCGCTGCCGCGCCTCGTCTACAATGCCGTCGGTGCGGGCTATCCGGTGCCGCGCAACCTCAATTACTTCTGGAACTTCGGCGTGCTCGCCGGCGCCGCACTGGCGATCCAGATCATCACCGGCGTCGTGCTGGCGATGCATTATGCCGCCAACGCCGGCGTCGCCTTCGGCTCGGTCGAGAGCATCATGCGCGACGTCAACGCCGGCTGGTTCCTGCGCTATGCGCATGCCAACGGCGCGTCGATGTTCCTGCTCGTCGTCTACATCCATATCGGCCGCGGCCTCTATTACGGCTCGTACAAGGCGCCGCGCGAGATGGTGTGGCTGCTCGGCGTCGTCATCTTCCTGCTGATGATGGCGACCGCGTTCATGGGCTATGTGCTCCCCTGGGGGCAGATGAGCTTCTGGGGTGCGCAGGTCATCACCGGCTTCTTCTCGGCGATACCGTTGGTCGGCGAGACGATCCGCATCTGGCTGCTCGGCGGTTTCGCACCGGACAATGCCGCGCTCAACCGCTTCTTCTCGCTCCACTATCTGCTGCCGTTCGTCACCGCGGGCGTCATCATCCTGCACATCTGGGCGCTGCACATTCCGGGATCGAACAACCCGACCGGCGTCGAGGTGAAGGGCGAGCAGGATACCGTCCCGTTCCATCCCTATTACACCGCCAAGGATGCGGTCGGGCTGGGCGTGTTCCTGCTGATCTTCGCGGCGCTGATCTTCTTCAGCCCCAACATGCTCGGCCATCCGGACAATTATATCGAGGCGAATCCGCTCTCGACGCCCGCGCACATCGTGCCGGAATGGTATTTTCTGCCCTTCTACGCGATCCTCAAGAGCTTCACCGCGGACTTCATCCTGCCGGCCAAGCTGTGGGGCGTGCTGGCGATGTTCGGCTCGATCCTGCTGCTGTTCTTCCTGCCGTGGCTGGACAGCTCGCCGGTGCGCTCGGCCAATTACCGGCCGAAATATCGTGCCTTCCTCGCCATCCTGCTCGTCGACGTGCTGGTGCTCGGCTATGTCGGCGGCGCGGAGGCCAATGCGCGCAACGTCATCCTCGGCCAGCTCGCCTCGGCCTATTATTTCGCCCACTTCCTGATCATCCTGCCGTGGGTCGCGCGCTCCGAGCGTCCGCGCCCGCTGCCGAACTCGATCACCGAGGCGGTGCTGGCGAAGCAGGGCGGCACCAGCCCGGTCAAAACCGCGGCGCACGCCTGAACCGACTGGGGGACAACAGAACATCATGCCTCGCATCATCGCCTCGCTGGTCGGCGCCGCCTTCGTCTTCGTGCTCGCGATCGCGCTCTTCGGCACCGCCAAGACCGCGATCCAGGACCCGGCGCCAGAAAGCGCCGAGCACGTCTTCCACCTCCATCCGGAGAACATCCACCTGCCGTCGAACGGCTTCTTCGGGAAGTTCGACAGCCAGCAGCTCCAGCGTGGCTTCCAGGTCTACAAGGAGGTCTGCTCGGCCTGCCACAGCCTGAAGTACGTCGCCTTCCGCGACCTCACCAAGATCGGCTATTCCGAGCCCGAGGTGAAGGCGATCGCCAACCAGTGGGTGATCGAGCAGCCGAACATCAACCCGGAGACGGGCGAGCCGGCAACGCGCAAGAACGTGCCGTCGGACCATTTCCCGTCGCCCTTCGCCAATGAGATCGCGGCGCGTGCGGCGAACAACAATGCGCTGCCGCCCGATCTGTCGCTGATGACCAAGGCGCGCGAGGACGGCTCCAACTACGTCCATGCGCTGCTCACCGGCTATCGCGCGCAGCCGGCGGCGCTGGTCAAGGAGTTCCCGGGGTCGAAGACGCCGCAGGGGCTGCATTACAATCCGTATTTCGCGAACCTCAACATCGCGATGCCGCCGCCGCTGACCTCGGACGGTCAGGTGACCTATTCGGACGGCACCAAGGCGACCAAGGACCAGATGGCGCGCGACGTCGCCGCCTTCCTGACCTGGACGGCGGAGCCGAACCTCAATGCGCGCCATGCGGCGGGTGTGGCCGCGGGGATCTTCCTGCTGATCTTCTGCTTCCTCGCCTGGGGCGCGTATCAGAACGTCTGGCGCGACGTGAAGCATTGATCCGGCCCGCCACGGCGAGGTTGGAGAGGGGAGTGCCGCGAGGCGCTCCCCTTTTGTTTTACGGGTCCTCGCTCGCATCCGTCGGTGTGCCGGGAAGGAATGATAGCCGCGCATTGACCCCGCCGATGCATCCCCGCACAGCACGCGGATGAACGACGACCTCAAGGCACTGATCCGCACCATCCCGGACTTCCCCAAGCCCGGCATCCAGTTCCGCGACATCACGACGCTGCTGCTCGACCCCGCCGGCTTCGCGACGACGATCGAGCGGATGGTCGCGGCGACGGTGGGGCCGGTCGATCTCGTCGCGGGAATTGAGGCGCGCGGCTTCCTGTTCGCGGCGGCGCTGGCGCTGCCGCTGAACGCCGGCGTGTTGCTGATCCGCAAGGACGGCAAATTGCCGGGCGCGACGATCGCCGAGGATTATGCGCTGGAATATGGCGAGGACCGGATCGTCATGCACGAGGATGCGCTGGTGCCCGGCCAGCGCGTGCTGCTCGTCGACGACCTTATCGCCACCGGCGGCACCGCGCGCGCCGCGGTGCGGCTGCTGCGCAAGGCGGGGGCGCAACTGACGCAGGCGCAGTTTGTCATCGACCTGCCCGATCTCGGTGGCGCCGACGCGTTGCGCGCGGAGAATATCCAGGTAGATTCGCTGGTTACGTTCGCCGGTCATTAACCGTTCAGCCGGAACCTGCGATGACCTGCCCTCGTTGAGCGACGAGTCGGCGCGTCTTTGCCCTATGCTCGCGCCCGTTTTTTGGGAGAGCAGCATGTTGCTCAAGCGTCTGGCCCTGATCGGCCTCCTCTTCGGTGCCGGGGTCGCGACCTCTGCTTGTACGGATGGCTACGGTTATAGCGGCGTCAACGTCGGCTATGGCAGCGGCGGCTATTACGACGGCGGCTATGGTGGATACGGCGGATATGGCGGTGGCTACGGCGGCTATCCGAGCTACTTCGGCTGGTACGGCGATTATTATTATCCGGGCACCGGCATCTACGTCTACGATCAATATCGCCGGCCGTATCGCTGGAACGACGGCCAGCGCCGCTATTGGGAGCAGCGCCGCAACGGCTGGCGCGGCGACCGCAACTTCCGCAACGACTGGAACGGCTTCGATCGCAACCGTGGGGACGGCTTCCGCGGTGATCGGGGTCCGGGCTTCCGTGGCGACCGCACGCCCGGCGTTCGCGGCGACGGCATCCGCGGGGACGGCTTCCGCGGCGACCGGGGCAATTGGCGCGGCAATCGTCCGACTGTCTCCGGCACGCCGCAAGCTGCGGCACCGCAGGCGGTCGCACCGGCGGGCGGTGGCCAGCCGCGTGGCTGGGGCGGCGGCAATCGCGGCGGCGGCCCGCGCGGCGGTGGTCCGCGTGGCGGCGGCGGCTGGCGCGGGCGGCGGTGATCCCGGCACTGGCGGTCGCTCCGGCGACCGTCAGCGTGCGCGCGTCTCGATCAACCCGTTCGACACGAAGGTCATGACCACCACGTCGTCCTGATTGAGAACCGTCATCCGGCTCTTGTAGATGCCCATCTCCGGCCGGCTCGCCGAGCGGCGTTTCTCGAGCACCTCGGTCTCGCAGCGTAGCCGGTCGCCGGGATAGACCGGCGTCCGCCAGCGCAATTCGTCGATCCCCGGCGAGCCCAGCCCGGCCTGCTCGTTCGCCTTGAGATGCGCGACCAGCATCGCCATCGTCATCGCGCAGGTATGCCAGCCGCTCGCCGACAATCGGCCGAAGTGCGTCGCGGCGGCGGCCTCGTCGGAGAGGTGGAAGGGCTGCGGATCATATTTCTCGGCGAAGGCGATGACCTCCTCGCGCGTCACCGGATAATCGCCGAAGCGCGCCGTCGCGCCGACCTCGATATCCTCGAAATATTGCACCGCATCCTCCTATCGTTTGAGCACCGGTCTAAAGGGTGCGTCGTCGCCGTCCAGACCCACGCCGGCGGGCAGGCCGAGCAGGTCGCGCAGCAGCGGGGCGACGTCGGTATTGTCGAAGCTCGCCAGACGCTTGCCGCCGACGAACGCCGGACCGTTGGCGAGGAACAGCGCCGCCATGTCGGGCGCGCGATTGTCATAGCCGTGCGCGCCGCCGCGGAACGCGGTGGCCGGCGCGGACTTGAGGATCAGCCAGCCCGTCTCGGCGAGGCAGACGTAAGGCGGGATGCGCGGATTGGTGCCGTAGCGAAAGCGCGCCGGCACCGCGCCTTTGCGCCAGCAGGTCATATGCGGGTGCGGCTTGAGCAGCGCGGCTTCCAGCGCCGCCTCGCGGCCGGGGACGGGATAGAAGGTCGCATAGGGGCCGCTTTCGGACAGCAGCCGATAGTCCGCGGGATCGGCGATGCGGTCGAGCGCGATGGTGCGCGCGCTGTCGGTCGCCGCCATGCCGTGATCGGCGACGATGACGAGATTGGCGGGCTGTCGCAGGCCGCGCAGCCCCTGGACCAGCCGGCCGATCTGGACATCGACATCGGCGACCGCCTGCGTCGTCGCGGCGGCCTGCGGTCCGTTGGCGTGGCCGGCGCTGTCGACGGTGTCGAAATAGAGCGTGAGGAAGCGCGGCTGCGTCGCGGCGGGCCGGCGCAGCCAGTCGATCACCGCGTCGACGCGCTGTGCGCCGGTCACCGCCTGGTTGAACTGCTGCCAGTCCTCGGGGCGGGTGGCGTTGGCGACCGCGCCATGGCTGTTGGGAACGATCGTGCCGCCCCAGCCGACGTTGGCACCCGGCCAGAACATCGTCGCGGTCCGCACCCCCGCCTTTTCGGCGGTGACCCAGATCGGCTCGGCGGCGTTCCACCAGAAGGGATCGTCGCTCGCCATGGTGAAGGTCTCACCGGGACGCGCCGGGTCCTCCATCCGGTTGCCGACGATGCCGTGATGGTCGGGGACCTTGCCCGTCACCAACGTCCAGTGATTGGGGAAGGTGACCGACGGGAAGGACGGGCGCATCGCCGCGCTGACGCCGCCCGCCGCGAGCGCCGACAGATTGGGCGTCACCCCGCGGTCGAGATAATCGGGGCGGAAGCCGTCGATCGAGACGAGGATCGTCACCGGCGCGGTCTGCATCCGCGGCAGCGGCGCGGGCGGCAGGCTGGCGGATGCTGGCGACGGCGCCGGCTGCGTCACGGGCGACAAAGCGGGGGGCGGGTAGGGCAAGGCACAGCCGGCAAGCGATAGCGCGGCGGCGGCGAGGGGAATCAGTCTCACAGGCGGATCGTCCCGGACGTGGAGGGCGCGCGTCCTCTACGCGGGACAGGGGTGCTGCCACAACCGAAACTGCGGAGGCCTGTCGCCTATGAGCGTTCGTATGGAGGGGGGCGTGTTTTGAAACCCGCCCCGTCACCCCGGCCTTGCGCCGGGGTCCCGCTCCTTCGGACGGCTGGCAGAAGCGGGATGCCGGATCAGGTCCGGCATGACGGGAATGGGGGAGCCGTTATGCCAACGCAATGTTGCCCTGTCCCGTCGGGGCGGATCGGGGTCAGACGTTGAAGCGGAACAGCAGCACGTCGCCGTCGTGGACGACATATTCCTTGCCTTCTTGGCGCAGCTTGCCGGTGTCGCGGGCGCCGGCCTCGCCCTTGCAGGCGATGTAGTCGGCGAAGGCGATCGTCTCGGCGCGGATGAAGCCGCGCTCGAAATCGGTGTGGATCTCGCCCGCCGCCTGTGGCGCCTTGGCGCCCGCATGGACGGTCCAAGCGCGCGCCTCCTTCGGCCCGACGGTGAAGAAGGTGAGCAGGTTGAGGAGCTTGTAGCCGGCGGTGATGACGCGGGCGAGACCGGTCTCCTGCAAGCCCAACTCGGCGAGGAATTCGGCGCGATCCTCGACCGGCATCGTCGCGATCTCGGCCTCGATCGCGGCGGAGACGACCACTGCCTCGGCGCCCTCGGCCTTGGCCTTCTCGAACACCTTGGCCGACAGCGCGTTGCCGTGCGCCGCGTCGCTTTCGTCGACGTTGCAGACGTAGAGCACCGGCTTGGCGGTGATGAGCTGCGCCTGCGCGAACACGCGCGCCTCCTCGGCATCCTTGGGCTGGGTCAGCCGCGCCGGCTTGCCCTCGCGCAGCAGGTCGAGCGCTTGGCCGAGCACCGCGGCGCCGATCTTGGCCTCCTTGTCGCCCTGCTGCCCCTTCTTGACGAGGTTGGGCACGCGCTTTTCAAGGCTTTCGAGGTCGGAGAGCATCAGCTCGGTCTCGACCGTCTCGGCGTCGGCGATCGGATCGACCTTGCCCTCGACGTGGGTGACGTCGCCGTCTGTGAAGCAGCGCAGCACGTGGACGATCGCGTCGACCTCGCGGATGTTGCCGAGGAACTGGTTGCCGAGCCCTTCGCCCTTCGACGCGCCGCGGACCAGCCCGGCGATGTCGACGAAGGCGAGCTGTGTCTCGATGATCTTCGCCGAGCCGGCGATCTTGGCGAGCTGGTCGAGCCGCGGATCGGGGACGGCGACGTTGCCGACGTTCGGCTCGATCGTGCAGAACGGATAATTGGCCGCCTGCGCCGCTGCCGTTTCGGTCAAAGCGTTGAAGAGGGTGGACTTGCCGACGTTGGGCAGGCCGACGATGCCGCAGCGGAAACCCATGATGCGCTCTATTCTGATGGGGGGAAAGCGCGCGCCTTACCGTCCGCCGCCCGGTTTGACCAGATGGCGGGTAGCCGCGGCAGTTCGTCGCTGGCTTCGGCGCGAGTTAAGAAATAGACCATTTTGAACATGTATCTCGAATGAATGCAGGATGGTGGATCGACATGGGCGGCAGGCCGGCGGCGGACGCGCGACGCGGGAGGCATTGCGACGCGGATCATTGGGGTGATCGGAGCATTGGCTGCGTCGTGGCTGGCGTCGTCCGTCGCAGCCCAGTCGCTGCCGAATGCGGCGGCGGGTGGGGAGGCGCGATGGGCGCTCCAGCCGCTGGCGCTCGGTAGCGAGGTCGAGCACGATGCCCGGCTTACCGGCAACCTGCGGCTGCGCGTTACCACCATCGTCACGGCACCCGGTCCGCGCGAGAAGCGGCATCAACGGCTCGGCACTTCGATGCTCGAGTTCTACCCGGTCGAGGCGAGCGGCTTTCACCTGTCGGCGGGGACGCGGATGTACGATCCGCGCGCCGGCGAGCAAGGAACCGATCGCGGGCTGGTCGGTGCGCCGCGCCAGCGCAACGTGCCCGGCAGCCGCGCCGGTCTGCGGCGGACGCCGACGCTGACGTTCGGCTATACCGGCGCGCTTGCCGATCGCACCCGGATCGGCATCGAGGTCGGCGCGATGATGGGTAGCGCCTATGCCAGCGCGACCGATGCGACGCGTCGGTTGCGCGGCGAGCGCGGCGCGAGCAATCCGGTCAATCCGATGGTGCATCTGGTGGTGGGGCGGCGGTTCTGACGCGGTGCGGTTATCCCCGAAGGGCTCGCCCCAGCAGGAACACGGCGGGGATGCGCGACGCAGCCTTTCTCGGCGGTCGCGAACACGGTAGGCGGCGGTGATGTTGCCGCCTTTGCCTGCCGCCGATCTGCTTCCCGCCTTCGCGCCGTGGTTCGACGTCGCCGGGCTGGCGGTGTTCGCCGTCTCGGGTGCCCTCGCGGCGGCGAAGCGCGGGCAGACCGCGGTGACGCTCGCCTTCTTCGCGCTGATCACCGGGGTCGGCGGCGGCACGGTGCGCGACCTGCTGATCGATGCGCCGGTGTTCTGGGTCCATGATCCCCGCGCGGCGACGGTCTGCCTGCTGATGGCGGCGCTGGTCTGGGTGACGCCGGAGCGGTGGTGGAAGGACGGCGCGCTCGCCTGGTTCGATGCGGTCGGCCTTGCCGCTTATGCGGTCTATGGCGCGGCCAAGGCGATCGGCTACGGCGTGCCGCCGGTGCCGGCGGCGTTGATGGGGGTGGTGACCGCCTGCGTCGGCGGCATCATCCGCGACGTGCTCGCGGGCGAGCCGTCGATCCTGATGCGGCCGGAATTGTACGTCACCGCGGCGGCGCTGTCGTCGGCGCTGTACGTGGCGCTGGGGCTGATCGGACTGGCCGGCGCGCCGGCGGCGATCATCGCCGCGGCGGCGGGGTTCGGCCTGCGCGCCTTCGCGATCCGCTTCCGGCTGGCGCTGCCGGCGTATCGCCGCCGCGACGGCGATGGGCGCGAGGGCGCCTGATCGAGACCGTGTTGGACGACATGGACAAGATGGACACCTTAACGGAAACGATCCGGGGCTATCGTTTCCGTTTTTGCTGTGATCTCGACGATGGCAAAGAGCGCGAGTCGGATCGGTATCAGCGGGGCGGCGAATAGGACAGGGGTGAGACCTCCGCAAAACGGCCCCAGTGCTCCTGCGAAGGCAGGAGCCTAGGAGTACCGATCGGTGTAAGGCGTTGTCTTGCTTGGCCCTGGGCTCCTGCTTTCGCAGGAGCACTGGGTTGCTCCACCAGCGATGCGGACTTTCTTGGATGCCTTGCTTCGTCAGGAGACGGCGTGCCGCTTAGACCCGCCTAGCCGCGCACCACGCCGGTATCGGCGAAGCGCTTCGGTTCGGCCGGCGGCGCGGTAGGTTCGGTCAGCGCGCACTGCCAATAGCCGACGTCGATCCACTGGCCGTGCTTGTGGCCGATCGCGCGGAACACGCCGGCACGGCGGAAGCCGACCTGCTCGTGCAGCGTGATCGAGGCGCTGTTGGGCAGCGCGATGCGCCCGATCGCCTGGGTGAAGCCCTGCGCACGCAGCGTGTCGATCAATCCCTCGTACAGCAGCCGGCCGACGCCTTGGCGCTGCGCGACGTCGGCGACGTAGATGGTCGTCTCCACCGCCCAGCGATAGGCCTCGCGCTCAGAGAAGCGCGTCGCATAGGCATAGCCGAGCACGCCGCCGGTCGCCTCGCCGGTCGTCGCGACGATCCACGGATAGAGGCCGGCGGACGACGCCATCCGCGTCCGCATCGCGCGCGTATCGGGCACCTCGGTCTCGAACGACACCGTGCCGGCGAGCACGTGTGGCGCATAGATCGCCGCGACCGCCGCGGCGTCGTCCGGCGTCGCGGGGCGGAGCGCGATCATCTCACAGCCCGACGCGCGCGAGGATCAGGTCGAGCAGCCGCGCGTCCGACCCGGCGGTGTCGCTCGGCCCGAGGCCGCCGCATTCGAGGCAGCGTGCCTGCACCGACCCCGCGGTGGCGAGCCGCTTGACGTCGCCGAGCGCCTGCGCGAGCAGCCCGCGCCGCTCCGCCGCGATCCGCGCGAAGACGTCGCCGCCCTGCGCAGTCTCGCTCGCGTCGTCGTCGTCCTTGTCGGCGAAGCTGGCGGCGATCTGCGCGGCAAAGCCGGGCGCCTTCTCCAGATATTCGGCGTGGACCTTGGCGGGATCGAGCTTGGCGCGCTTCGCCGCCTCCGCGACCGCGTCCTGCAAGCCGCCGAAGCGATCGACCAGCTTGAGCTGGCGCGCGGTGCCGCCGTCCCAGACGCGGCCCTGCGCGATCTCGTCGACGCGCTGCGGCGTCATCCCGCGCGACTGCGCGACGCGGGCGAGGAACTGGCGATAGCCGTTCTCGATCCCCGCCTGCAGGATGGTGTCGAGCTGCGGCGTGGTGCCGGCATAGACGTCGGGCTGGCCCGACAGCGGCGTCGACTTCACGCCGTCGGCGGTGACGCCGATCTTGGCGAGCGTCTTCTCGAAGGTCGGGATGATGCCGAAGATGCCGATCGAGCCGGTGATCGTCCCCGGCTCGGCGAAGATCACGTCGCCCGGCGTCGATACCCAATAGCCGCCCGACGCGGCGAGCCCGCCCATCGACACGACGACCGGCAGCCCCTTCTTCTTCGCCTCGAGGATGGCGAGCCGGATCCGTTCGGAGGCGAGCACCGAGCCGCCGGGCGAATCGACGCGCACGACCAGCGCCTTGAGGTTCTTCTTGGCGAGGCCGTTGAGGATCAGCTTGGCGATCGTATCGCCATGCGCGCTGCCCGGCCCGCCCTCGCCGTCGACGATGTCGCCGGCGACGGTGATCACGCCGATGTTGTCGCCCGTCTTCGACAGCGGATTGGCGCCGACCCAGGCGTCGTATTTGATCGTGTTGAAGGTGCCGGCCGGCTTGCTGGCGTCGCTGCCGACCAAAGCGGCGACGCGGCGGCCGAAGGCGACGCGGTCGCCGAGCGTGTCGACGAGGTTCGATGCGAGATTGGCCTTGGCGATATCGCCGTTGGCGGCGACGATCATCCGGTCGGGGCTGGCCAGGAACGCGCCGACCTGCGCCTTGGGCCGCGCCTTGGCGATCGCCTCGCGCCACTGGCCGAACAGCGCGCCGAGCAGCTGCTGGCTCGCCTCGCGCGCTTCCGGGCTCTGGTCGGCGCGGGTATAGGGTTCGACGAAGCTCTTGAACTTGCCGACGCGATAGACATGGGTGTTGACCCCGAGCTTGTCGATCAGGCCCTTGTAGTAGAGCTGGCTGCCGCCGGGGCCGGTGAAGATCGTGCCGCCGAGCGGGTTGACCCAGATCTCGCTCGCATTGGCGGCGAGGCGATAGCCGGCGTCGGTGTAAGCGGTGGCGTAGGCGAGCACCGGCTTTTTGGTGTCGCGGAAGCGGCGGATCGCCTCGGCGACCTCGTTGAGCGTCGCCGGATAGCCGCCGCCGAACCGGTCGAGGTCGAGGACGAGCGCCTTGACCCGATCGTCGGTGCGCGCAGCGTCGATCGCGCGCAGCACGTCGCGGGCGCGATACTGGCGCGGCATCGCCTGGCCGGAGAGCGCGGCGAACGGCGCCTGTTCCTCGGGCTGTTCGACGATCGTGCCGTCGAGGTCGAGCACCAGCGCGCCGGGGACGATCGCCTTCGACCCCGGCCGCGCATTGAGCGCCGCGAACAGCAGACCGAAGAACAACAGCATCGCGATCAGGACCAGACCGTCCTTGATCGCCACCAGCAGCTTCCATGCGCCCCGTACCAGCTTCACGCGTCGCTCCTTCTATTCCCGTGCAGCGCTAGAGCAGCGGCGCGTGCCGCGCAACGGTCCGTATTAGGGCGACAATACAGGGGGCGGCAGCCGTCGCATCATGCGCGCTGGGTTGGATCGATATTTGTCGTCCTAGCGCAATGCCTCCCCCGCGAGGGGCAGGGCTATCGCAAATGGCTACGCTGATGAGGTTCGATCCGTTCGATCATCAGATTCGTCACCCCGGACTCGTTCCGGGGTCCACCGAGCCGCGAGAGAATGGTCAAATTAAGCCTCTCTCCTCGCCGCGGGGTGGACCCCGGAACAAGTCCGGGGTGACGGGGTGGGCTTGGTGTTCGGCGGACTCGCACGAACGATTGGCGATAGCCTTCCTCCAGCGGGGGGGATGCCATCTAAATGCCCGTGCCGCGTCTCCGGTCTCCGGGCCGCGCCTATGATACGAGGACTTCCTAGAGGGATCTGCCGTATCCATGAGCACCATCTTTCCCAACAGCATGGCGAAGCTGCGCGACGACGGGACCGGGGACGGCGTCGACGTCGTCATGCGGACGAAGGACCGGCCGGCGCTGCTCGGGCGGGCGCTGGCGAGCGTGGTGAATCAGTGGCATGCGAACTGGCACCTCTATCTGATCAACGACGGCGGCGAGGCCGCGCCCGTCGACGCGCTGGTGCAGGTCTTCGCCGAGCCGCTCGCCGGACGCATCACCGTCATCCACAATCCCGCCAGCCTGGGGATGAGCGCGGCGGCCAATCTCGGTCTGTCGCGCGGAACGTCGGCGTTCGTCGCGACGCATGACGACGACGATTCCTGGGACCCGGCGTTCCTCGCCACCGGCGCCGCCTTCCTGCTCGCGCCCGAGCAGCGCCGGTTCGGCGCGGTGCTCACCAGGTGGAACCGGGTCGAGGAGCGGTTCGACGGGACCACGGTCGAGATCACCGCCGCCGCGGTGCAGGGCTATGACGGTGCGGTCGTCGACTTCCTTGACGTCCTGCGCACGCCGCAGGTCCCGCCGATCGCGCTGCTGTGGCGGCGCAACGTCGCGGCGACGGCGGGTTTCCTGAATTCGCATCTGCCCGTGCTCGACGATTGGGACTTCAACCTGCGCGCGCTGCAACTCGCCGACATCGCCCTGCTGCCCGAGCCGCTCGCCAATTATCACGTCCGCGTGTCGGCGGACGCCGGCGACTACGCCAATACGATCACCGACGGGCTGCCGACGCACCTCCGCTACAACACGCTGTACCGCAACAGCCTGTTGCGCGCCTATCTCGACAAGGACCCGGCGCGGATCGGGCTGGTCGCCGCATTGCTCAAGAACGGCGAATTGGCGCGCCAGCAGATCGAGGCGGTGCAGATCGCCTCTCATCGCGAACTGTCGGGCAACCAGCATCACCTCAACACGCGGCTCGACGGCATCGAGGCCGAGGTGCGCGAGATCAGGGCGCTGCTCGAGAAGATCTGGGGGGCGATCACGCAGACCGCCTGAGCGGGCAGGCGGCGGCTTGCCGCGGCGGCGGTTCGCCGCGATGACGATCGTTCCACGATATCGGAATCCACCTGCTCATGTCGTCCGCCATCCAGCCGCCGCGGTTCGGGTTCGAAGGTCCGGTGAAACGGTCGATGACGATCGCCGGCCATCAGACCTCGATCAGTCTGGAACCGGCGTTCTGGCAGGCGCTGGAAGCGGCGGCGGTCGCGCAGGCGCTGCCGCTGTCGGCGCTGGTCGCGCAGATCGACGTGTTGCGCATCGCCGCCGACGAGCCGCCCAATCTGGCGAGCGCAATCCGCAGCTGGCTGTTCGCTCGGGCACAGATCGAGACGGGTGATCACGATCAGTGAGAATGCCACGCAATACCGTTGACAGTGCGAACGACTCTCAATAGCGAGCCCCCAAGAAAAAAGCAGGGGGTCTCAATGTCCAAATCGTCCGTTTCGTTCCTGGCCTTGTCGTGCGTCGGCGCGTTCCACACGCTGCCCGCTTATGCCGAGGACGCGACGAAACCGACGCCGATCCCGGTCTCCGACCCCGACCAGCGCCGCGATCCCGACGATATCCTGGTCACCGGCGAGCGCGTCCGCCGGACCGACGATCCCAAGGCGGTCGCGCCGCTGATCGACACGCCGCGCTCGATCGTGCTGATTCCCAAGGAGGTGATCCAGCAGACCGGATCGATCAGCCTGCAGGACGCGCTGCGCACCGTGCCGGGGATCACCTTCGGCGCGGCGGAGGGCGGCAATCCGCTCGGCGACCGGCCGTTCATCCGCGGCTTCGATACGCAGGGCAGCATCTATGTCGACGGTGTCCGCGATCTCGGCGCGCAAAGCCGCGAAGTGTTCGCCACCGAGACGATCCAGATCGTCCGCGGCTCGGATTCGACGCTCGGCGGACGTGGCTCTGCGGGCGGCACGATCAACATCATCTCCAAACTGCCGCAGCTCGACGATTTCGGCAGCGTCACCGGCAGCTACGGCAACGCCGACTTCAAGCGCGTCACCGCCGACCTCAACCTCAAGCTCGGCGAGATGGCGGCGTTCCGCATCGAGGGGCTGTGGCACGATCAGGACATTGCCGGTCGCGATGCGCTCTACGCACGTCGCTGGGGCGTCGCGCCGTCGGTGACGCTCGGCCTTGGCACGGCGACGCGGCTGACCGCGAGCTATTATTATCTCGAAAGCCACGAGCTGCCCGATGCGGGCATCCCCTATCTCTATACGATCGGCAACGCCCCGGGGACGGGGACGATCGCGTCGCGGCCGGCGCTCGGCACGATCACAACGCGCGGCGGCCAGACCGGCTATGTCGATCGTTCGGTGTTCTACGGCCTGACCGACCGCGACTTCCGCGACACCAAGACGCATCAGGCAACGCTACGCGCCGAGCATGATTTCGGCGGCATCACGCTGCGCAACACCGCGCGCTTCACCCACACCGATCAGAATTACATCATGTCGATGCCCGACGACAGCCAGGGCAACGTCTATGGCACGACCGCGACGAACCCGACGACGGGTGCGGCAGGGTTGCGCGGCGACCGGACCAGCGGCGGCTATGTGTGGCGGCGCTCGAACACGCGCTTCGGCTATACGGAATCGATCATCAACCAGACCGATCTGTACGGCACGTTCAAGACCGGCAGCATCGAGCATAGTTTCGCCGCGGGGACCGAATTCGCCTGGGAGAAGGCGCGCCGCGGGACCTATGTGCTCGCCAACGGCTCGACCGTGGCGCCGCGCTGCAACAATAGCTCGCTCGCCCGCTACAATTGCACCAGCCTGTTCACGCCCAACCCCAACGATCCCTGGGTGAATTACGTCAACGATACGTCGACGGTGCGGACGCCGATCGTCCGCGGTGCGCTCGCGGCGCAGACGCAGAACGACGCCAATACGCGTGCGGCCTATGCGTTCAATTCGATCACGCTGCTGCCCGAGCTGATCCTCAACCTCGGCCTGCGCTACGACCGCTTCTCGTCGACGACGCGGCTGCCGGGGGCGACGCAATTCCAGATCAAGCGCACCGACGAACTCTTCAACTGGCAGGCGGGGCTCGTCTTCAAGCCGACGCCGGACACCAGCGTCTATGCGAGCTACGCCACCGCGGCGACGCCGCCCAACAGCCTGCTCGGCGAGGGGCGCGAGGACAATGCGCTGCCCACCACGGCACAGACCGCGGCGATCGTCGATCT
The DNA here is from genome assembly GCF_005503285.1 of Sphingomonas sp. 2SG. Lineage (NCBI taxonomy): Bacteria > Pseudomonadati > Pseudomonadota > Alphaproteobacteria > Sphingomonadales > Sphingomonadaceae > Sphingomonas > Sphingomonas sp. 2SG. The sequence continues at coordinate 9,045 of NZ_SCMZ01000040.1, read as the reverse complement.
GCTCAAGCCGCAGAAGACCAAATCCTACGAGGTCGGTGCCAAGGCGACCTTGCTCGGCGAGAAGCTGCTGCTGACCGCGGCGGCGTTCCAGACGCAGATCGACAATGCCCGCGTCACCGGGCCGAACAATACCGTCGAGTTCATCGGTGAATCGCGCATCCGCGGTATCGAGCTGGGCGCGACGGGGACGATCCTGCCGGGCTGGACGGTGTTCGGCGGCTATACGCACCTCGACCCCAAGGTGATCGACGGTGGCTCGACGATCCTCGGCGGCGTCGCGGTCTCCTCGGTCAATACCGGCCGGCAGATGCCGCAGACGACGCGCGACAGCTTCACCGCGACGACCAACGTCACCTTGTGGGACCGGCTCGAGGTCGGCGGCACCGCCATCTATATGGGCAAGCAAATCGCCGGCTATTCGGACGATCGCAGCGCGACGCAGCTCGTCGCGACCAAGCTGCTCGTCCGTCAGGCGCCCGCCTATTGGCGCTTCGATGCGCGCGCGAGCGTCAAGCTGACGCCCAACGTCGATCTCAGCGTCAATGCGCAGAATTTGACCGACAAGGTGTATTACAGCCAGCTCTACACCACCCATTTCGCGCAGGTCGCGGCGGGGCGGACGGTGTTCGGCACGGTCGCCGTGCGCTTCTGATGGCGGCGGTGGCGCTCGCCGCGGACGAGGCCGCGCTGGTGCGGCGTGCGGCCGAGGCGGGCCTGCCCGACGCGCAGGCGATGTTCGGGCAGATGCTGCTCGACGGCAATGGCGTCGCGGCGGACCCCGCCGCGGCGCTCGGCTGGTTCGTCAAGGCGGCGGCGCAGCAGCATCTGATGGCGCTCAACATGGTCGGGCGCTGCTACGACCTCGGCTGGGGCACTACGGTCGACAAGGCGCGCGCGGCGGAATGTTATCGCGTCGCCGCGAAACGCGGGCTCGACTGGGCGATGTACAATTATGCGACGCTGCTCGCGCTCGGCGAGGGCGTTGCGGAGGACAAGGCGGCGGCGATCGACTGGCTCGAACGGGCGGCGGCGCTGGGCAATGTGAAGGCGATGAATTTCGTCGGCAGCTTCGCCGAGGACGGCTGGGTCGCCCCGCGCGATATGGCGAAGGCGGCGAAATGCTACGAACGCGCCGCGGCGGGCGGCGATTTCCGCGGCTGTTTCAACCATGCGCGAATGCTGGCAGACACGGGGCGGATGGACGAAGCCTTACACTGGATCGGCCGCGCCGGCGCGCTCGGCAATGCGCGCTTCGTCGCGCAGGTGCGCGATTGGCTCGCCGCCTGTCCGCATGCCGCGTTGCGCAGCCGCGGTCCGGCGGCGCTGGCGGGGGCGCGCGCATGCTGATCGCGATCCCCGACCTGCTCGATGCGGCGGCGGTGGCGACGCTGCGCGCGACGATCGACGCGGCGGACTGGACCGACGGCAATGCCACCTCGGGCCACCAGTCCGCGCTGGCGAAGCGTAACGAGCAACTGCCCGAGGATAGCGCGGCGGCGCGGGCAGGGGGCGCGATGGTGCTCGACGCGCTCGCCGCGTCGCCGCTGTTCGTCGCGGCGGCGCTGCCCCTCAAGGTGTTTCCGCCGCTGTTCAACCGCTACGGGCCGGGCGCGACCTTCGGCACGCATGTCGACAGTGCGATCCGTATCCGCCGCGGCAGCGACTTTCGTATCCGCTCCGATTTGTCGACGACGCTCTTCCTCAGCGACCCCGCCGATTACGACGGCGGCGAACTGGTGATCGAGGATCAGTTCGGCACGCAGACCGTCAAGCTGCCCGCGGGCCATATGGTCCTCTATCCCGCGTCCAGCCTGCATCGCGTGACGCCGGTGACGCGCGGGGTGCGAGTCGCGTCCTTCTTCTGGATCCAGTCGATGGTCCGCGACGACGGTGCGCGGCGGATGCTGTTCGAGTTAGACGAGGGCGTGCAAGCGGCGACCGCGGCGATGGGCGCGGATGCGCCGGCCGTGGTCAAGCTGACCGGCGTGTACCACAACCTGCTCCGCCGCTGGGCGGAGGTGTAGGGGCGCGCTCCCCCAAGTCCGTCAGCCCCACCTTCGCGGGGATGACATCGTTAATTGTAAGGCGTCCGGCAGATTGACCTCCCCCCGGCACGCATGCGACGCCGCGCCAATGGGTTGGAGCGAGCGATGACGAAACTGGCGTGGCGGAGGACGTGGTTCCAGATCCACAAATGGATCGGCCTGTTGCTGGCGATCCTCATCATCCCGCTGTCGCTGTCCGGTGCGGCGCTCGTCTGGCACGACGCGCTCGACCGGATCGTCCATCCCGCGCGCTATCAGATCAGCGGCGCCACGCTGCGGACGCCCGAGACCTATGCCGCCGCGGCGCAGGCGGCGCTCAAGCCCGGCGAGCGGATCGCCCAGATCACCATGCCGGAGGGCAAGGGGCCGGTGACGGTCGCCGCCGCGCCCGCGACCGTCGACCCCGACCGCCGCGGGCCGCCGCCGCGCATGATGATCTACCTCGATCCGCCGACCGCGCGCGTGCTCGACGTCGCCGAGCGCAACGCCGGGCTGGTGCGCTTCCTGCACGTGCTGCACGGCAGTTTGCAGGTGCCGGGGATCGGCCGGACGATCGTCGGCTGGATCGGCGTCGCGATGATGGTGTCGAGTTTCACCGGGCTGTGGCTGTGGTGGCCGACGGTGGGCGCCTTCACCAAGGGGCTGCGCTGGCGGCGGCATCGCAACACCGACACCAATATCCATCATATGGCAGGCTTCTGGATCGCCTTGCCGCTGTTCGTGCTGTCGCTGACCGGCGCGTGGATCAGCTTCCCGGCGGTGTTCGGCGGCCAGCGCGCGCCGGACCGCGGCGCGCAGCGGGCGGTGCCGCTCGCCGAGCCGGGGCAGCCGCTCGATCTGGTCGTCGCGCGCGCGGCGAGCGTGCGGCGCGGCGCGCTCCGCAGCATCGCCTGGCCGACCAGCGCGACCGCGGACTGGACGGTGACCTATGCCGGCGGCCATGTCGTCAAGGTGGCGGACGACAATGGCGTCGCGGTGGCGGCGCCGGCGCGGCGGCCGGGCGGCCTGGCGCTGACGATGCGCCGCATCCACGACGGCGAGGGGATGGGGATCGTCTGGCAGGTCGTGATCTTCCTAGGCGGCATCGCGCCGGCGGTGCTCGCGGTGACGGGCGTGATCATGTGGTGGCGCGCGCGCGAATGGCGGGCGAAGGTGCGGCGCTCCTAAATTCCTCCCCGGCACGGGGAGGGGGACCAGCGAAGCTGGTGGAGGGGGGCTTCCACATCGCGCAACGCCTGTGGAAGCCCCCCTCCGTCACCGCTGCGCGGTGCCACCTCCCCGTACCGGGGAGGATTTACCGTCCCAGCAGCACCCGTGCCTGACCGGCGATCTGCGCGAGCATCGCCGCATTGGGTTGCGCCGCGTGGCGGGCGCGGTCGATCACCGCCTTGAACTGGCCGACGCGCGCCGCATTCGCCGCAAGCCAGTCGTTCACCGCGCCGCGCGGGTCCGCGCCGCCGCTGCGCGCGAGGAATTCCAGCCGCTGCTGCTGGAACTCGCGCGACAGGCCGGCGAGCAGCAGCCGCTCCCACGGATCGCTCGACACGATCCGCGCCGCGCTCGCCTGCGCCCAGTCGAGGCCGAGTGCCTGGCCGAGATGGGTGAACGCCCGCGTCAGCTCGATCTCGTCGAGGCCGAGCCGCTCGCCGAGCGCCGCCAGCCCGACCGCGCCGTCGAGGTCGAACAGCCGCACGACGCGCCGCGCCAGATCGGCGGGCGCGCCCGCCGCCTCGAGCTGCGCGGCGATGCGCGCGCTCTGCGCGCTCGCCTCTTCGAGCAGCAGCGAGGCGGTCTGGCGTTCGAGCTGGGCGATGCCGGTGCCGAGCCGGTCGAGCACCGCCCCCGGCAACGTCCCCGGCGCCGCGGCGCGCAAGAGATCGGCGATATGCGAGCGCGTCGCCACCGCCACCTCGTTGAACAGCGCTATACGTGCGCCTTCCGAAATGTCGGCGTGCTCGATCTCCGCCCAGAGCGCGTCGAGGCCGAACAGCCGCTCGGCGACCACGAACATCGCCGCGATATCGGCGACCGTGGCGCCTTCCTCCTCGGCCAGCTCGAACGGGAACAGGATGCCGAGCCGGTTGACGATGCGGTTGGCGAGCTTGGTCGCGACGATCTGCGCGCGCAGCCGGTGGTCGTCGATCGCCTGCGCATAATCGCGCCGCATCGCCGCCGGGAAGGCGGCGTGGAGATCGGGCCTGAGCTCGTCGGCCATCGCCAGCGGCGCATGTTCGATGCCGTCCTGCAACGCCAGCTTGGCGGTGGCGAGCAGCACCGCCAGTTCGGGACGGGTCAGGCCATGGCCTTCCTGCCCGCGGCGCAGCAGGTCCTCGTTGCCCGCCAGCCCCTCGACCGCGCGGTCGAGCCGGCCGCTGCCCTCGAAAATCTCGATGACGCGGACATAGCTGGGGATCGCCGCCGCGCCGTCCGCCTCGGCGATCGACAGCGCCAGCGTCTGCAGGCGGTTGTCCTCGAGCACCAGATGCGCGACGTCGTCGGTCATGCTGGCGAGCAGCGCGTTGCGCTCCTCGAAGCCGAGGCGGCCCTCGTTCATCTCGCGGTTGAGCGCGATCTTGATGTTGACCTCGTTATCCGAACAATCGACGCCTGCCGAATTGTCGATGAAGTCGGTGTTGATCCGCCCGCCGCGCGTCGAGAAAGCGATGCGCGCCGCCTGCGTCACGCCGAGATTGGCGCCTTCGCCGATCGCGGTGACGCGCAATTCCTCGGCATTGACGCGCAGACGGTCGTTGGCGGGATCGCCGACCGCGACGTTGTTCTCCGCCGCCGCCTTCACATAGGTGCCGATGCCGCCGAACCAGAGCAGGTCGGCGGGCGCTTTGAGGATCGCCGAGATCAGCGCGGCGGGATCGAGCTGCGTCGCGGTGATGCCGAGCGCCGCCTGCGCCTGCGGCGACAGCTTGATGACCTTCTCGCTGCGCGCCCAGACGCCGCCGCCCTCGCTGATGAGGCCGGCGTCATAATCCGCCCAGCTCGACCGCGGCAGCGCGAACATCCGCGCACGCTCGTCCCAGCTCGCCGCCGGATCCGGATCGGGATCGATGAAGATATGGCGGTGATCGAACGCCGCGACGATCTTGAGCGTCTTCGACAGCAGCATGCCGTTGCCGAAGACGTCGCCCGACATGTCGCCGCAGCCGACGACGGTGATCGGCTGCGTCTGCACGTCCAGCCCGCGCTCGGCGAAATGGCGCTGCACCGACACCCACGCGCCCTTGGCGGTGATGCCCATCGCCTTGTGGTCGTAACCGACGCTGCCGCCGCTGGCGAAGGCGTCGCCCAGCCAGAAGTCGCGCTCCAGCGCCAGCGCATTGGCGACGTCGCTGAATGTCGCGGTGCCCTTGTCGGCAGCGACGACGAAATAGGGGTCCTCGCCGTCGAGCACCTGCACGCCTTGCGGGTGGACGACGCGGCCCTCGACGATATTGTCGGTGATCGACAGCAACGAGCGGATGAAGATCCGGTAGCTCTCGGTCCCCTCCGCCAGCCAGGCGTCGCGATCGACCGCGGGCGAGGGGAGCTGCTTGGGGTAGAAGCCGCCCTTGGCGCCGGTCGGCACGATCACCGCATTCTTGACGCGCTGCGCCTTCATCAGCCCGAGGATTTCGGTGCGGAAGTCGTCGCGCCGGTCCGACCAGCGCAGGCCGCCGCGTGCGACCGGGCCGGCGCGCAGATGGATGCCCTCGACGCGCGGGGAATAGACCCAGACCTCGCGCCACGGCACCGGCGCGGGCAGACCGGGGATGAGATGGCTATCGAGCTTGAAGGCCAGCGCTTCCGCCGCGGCGGGGGCGAAGGCATTGGTGCGCAGGCAGGCGGCGATCAAATTGCGATAGGCGCGCAGGATGCGGTCGTCGTCGATCGCCGACACCGCGTCGAGGCCGCGTTCGATCGCCGCGTCGCAGGCCGCCACGTCGCCCGGCTGCGCGGGGTCATGCGCCGATTTGAAGCGCGCAATCAGCGCCTTGGTCAGTTTCGGCGCGCGACGCAGCGCGTCGACCACCGTGGTCAGGCCATAGGGCAGGCCCGCCTGGCGCAGATAGCGGAACCAGGCGCGCAACAGCACCACCGATCGCGGCGACAGGCCGACGTCGACGATCAGCCGGTTGAACGCGTCATTCTCCGCCGCGCCCTCCAGCGCCGCGGCGATCGCGCCTTCCAGCACCGCCGCGTCGTCCGCATCGTCATTGGCGTCGGTCTCGACGACGAAGTCGTGGACGAAGGTATTGGCATCCTCGCGCAGCCGCGTCGGCAGTTCGCCGATCACGCGGAAGCCGAAATTCTCCAGCACCGGCACCGCGTCGGACAGCGCCAGCGCGCCGCCGAGCTTGTAGATCTTGAGCTGGCGATCCTCGCCCGGCACCGTCGGGAAGATGCGCACCGACCGCGCATCGGGATCGTCGAGCGTCGCGACGCGCAGGATGTCGGCGGCGGCTTCGGCGGGGCTGCTGACGTTGCGGTAATTGGGCGGGAAGGCGTTGGCCCAGCGCAGCGCGAGCCGCGCCGCACGTGCCGCGGGTACGCGCTCGGCGAGCGCCGCCTCGACGTCCGACACCCAGCCGCGCACCATCCGGCGCAGCCGCTCGGCGAGCGGTTCGGTGTCGGGCATGCGGCCGTCGCCGCGCAGGTCGATCGTGTAGCGCAGCAAGGCGACGACGCCGTCGTCGAGGCTGATCGACCAGTTGAGCACGCTGCCGTTCGACGCCTCGGTCAGCATCTGTGCGATCTGCACGCGGCGCGCGGTGGTGAGGTCGTCGCGCGGCAGCCAGGCGAAGGCGAACAGATGCCGCCCAAGCGCCGAGCGCACCAGCACCAGCGCCGGCCGCGGCCGGTCGGCGAGGCTCATCGCGGTCAGCACCACCTCCTCGAGCGCCGGCGCGGGGAAGGCGACGACGAGATCGTGGGGCAAAGCGGTCAGCGCATGGGTCAGCGCCTTGCCGGCATGGCCCTTGGGATCGAAGCCGAACTTCGCCTCGAGCGCCGACAGGCGCGCGCGCAGCACCGGCACGTCGCGCGGGCGGACGCTGAGCGCGGCGCTGGTCCACAGGCCGGCGTGGATCGAGAGGCCGGCCACGGTGCTCCCGTCCATCACCGGCACGATGACGAGATCGAGCGGCACGGCGCGATGCACGGTCGAGATCAGGCTCGACTTGAGCAGCAGCGGCGCCTCATTGCCCTCCTCGAACCATTGGATCGCGAAACTGCGGCTCGCCTCGGCGAGCACCGGCGTCTGGTGCGGATTGCGCGCAAGGCCGAGCGCCTCGCCCGCGCTGCCGTCGCGCCGCCAGATCTGGTGGCCGAGCAAGGTGAACTGGCCGTCGAGGAACCATTGCAGCAGCGCCGCGCCCTCGCCCTGCGGCAGCGCCGCCTCGTCGCGCGCCATCGCGCGCTGGAGCAGCGGCCAGTCGGTCACGGCCGCACGCACGTCGGCGAGCACCGCGGTGAGTTCCTCGATCAGCCCGCGCCGGTCGCGCGCATCGGCGCGTTCCAGCTCGATATAGATCATCGATTCGGGCGCGCCGGCACCGCCGATATCGGTCATCGTGCCGTCGGCGTCGCGCGTCACGCGGACGACGGGGTGGATGACGCGATCGATGTCGAGGTCCAGCTCGCCGATCGCGGCGGCGATCGAATCGACCAGAAAGGGCATGTCGTCGTTGACGATCGCGAGTCGCATCCGTCGCCGCACGTCATCGGAGGCGATCGGTTCGAGCGCGACGGCGGGCTTGCCCGATTCGCGCTTGGCGGCGGTCTGCGCGACGAACGCGGCGGCGGCGGCGCGTTCGGCGTCGCCGAAGCCCGTCAGCTCTCCCGGTAGCGCGCCCTTGGTCAGCCGGGCGGCGAGCGCCTCGGCCATGCTCTGGTTCTGGTCGGCCATGCGTCGCCTATGCTCCTGCAATCCAAGGACCTCAAGGCTTGCCGCAGTGCGAAAATAACGCGTGCGAGCAACTTTATGTGTGGTAGCTTTATAGAACACCAGAGAGGTGGATGGGGGGTTGCTTGATGAGAACGCCGACGATGCTGTGCTGTGCGGCCGCGATCCTCGCGGCGCCCGCGATGGCGAAGGATAAGGGCAGAGACGTCGAGGTACGGGTCGGTGCGCCGCTCGCCCGCGCGGCGTTGCTCAAGCCGGGGACGCAGCGTTACCTGCGCTATGTCGTCAAGGACGGCCACCGCACCGCGATCGACATCTGGTCGCGGACGGTCAGCTTCGAGACGCGCGACGGGCGCCGGCTGGTCCGCGTCGCGCAGCTCTGGACCGGGGCGGGGCCGAACGGCAGCGTCCGCCGCGAGGACAGCCTGATGGAGGCGGGGACGATGCGCCCGATCGAACAGGTCCGCACCATCGTGCGTGACGGCGTGACGAAGACCGCCGCCTATCGCTTCGACGGCGCGCGCGTGACGGGGATCGCCGATCGCGCCGGCAACGACGCCAGGGACTTCGCGATCGCGGGCAGCGCGCCGCTGTTCAATTTCGTGCCCGACAGCGAATGGTTCCAGCAACTGCCGATGGCGGCGGGGATCAGCTTCGTCGCCAGCCTCTACGATCCCGGATCGGGCAAGCCCGATCGCTATCGCTTCACCATCGCCGGTGCGGCGCGGATCGCCGGCCCCGACGGCAAGCCGGTCGACTGCTGGCTGATGACCACCGACTATAACGCGCCCGAGCACGAACTGACGCGGATGTGGTTCGCCAAGCGCACGCAGGTGATGATCCGGCAGGAAGGCGATGCCGGCCCGCGCGGCCATTTCGTCAAGACGTTGCTGCCGCCCGAAGCGGGCGACTAGGCGTCGGGCAGGCGGGCGATGCCGTCGATCGCGTCATTGCCCGCGACGCGCTTGATGACGTCGAGCGTCCCGTCGGCGCGGGCGCGGGCGAGCAGCACGACGAATTCGTCCGCCTCCGCATCGATGGCGACGGTGCCGATCGCCGGCCACGTGCGCCATGCCGCCATCGCGCCGGCGCGGGCCGTGGTGG
>NZ_SCMZ01000003.1:0-153986 GCF_005503285.1 Sphingomonas sp. 2SG | reverse complement strand
GGGCGGAGAGGGCGGGGCGATCGTCCGCGAGTGCCGCCGACCCGGACTTAGAGCATGCCGATCAGCAACGTCAGGTTAAGCCCGATGATGATCGCGGCGATCGTCCAGGCGACGATGCGCAACCATAAAGGGCTGACGAACCGCCCCATCACCCGCGTCTGGCCGGTGAACAGCACCAGCGGCACCACCGCGAACGGCAGTTGCAGGCTGAGCACCACCTGGCTCAGCACCAGCAATCTGGTCGCACCGCCGTCGCCCGACAGGCCGACGACGAACACCGCCGGGATGATCGCGAGCAGTCGCGTCACCATCCGCCGCAGCCACACCGGCAGCCGCAGATTGAGGAACCCCTCCATCACGATCTGCCCGGCGAGCGTGCCGGTGACGGTCGAATTCTGCCCCGACGCGAGCAGAGCGACGCCGAACACGACGCTGGCGGCACCGACGCCCATCATCGGCGCGAGCAGGCGATAGGCTTCGTCGATCTCGGCGATCTCGGTGCGGCCGGCGGTGTGGAACACCGCGGCGGCGACGATCAGGATCGCGGCGTTGATGAAGAAGGCGAGGCCGAGCGCGATCGTGCTGTCGATCGTCGCCAGCTTGGCGGCCTCCGCCTTGCCCTCGTCGGTCGGCGCAAAGGCGCGGGTCTGGACGATTGACGAATGGAGGTAGAGATTGTGCGGCATCACCGTCGCGCCGAGGATGCCGATCGCGAGATAGAGTTTGGCGGGATCGGTGACGATCCCCGGCGTCGGCACCAGCCCGGCGAGCACCGCGCTTATGTCGGGCTTGGCGTAGAACAGCTCGAAGGCGAAGCAGCCGGCGATGATGACGAGCAGCGCGAGGATGAACGCCTCGATCTTGCGGAAGCCGTAGCGTTGCAGCGCGAGGATCAGGAACACGTCGAGCGCGGTGACGATCACCCCCCAGACCAGCGGAATCCCGAACAGCAATTGCAGCGCGATCGCGGTGCCGAGCACCTCGGCGAGATCGCAGGCGATGATCGCCACTTCGGCGAGCAGCCAGAGGACGAGCGAGACCGGCTTGGAATAATAGGCCCGGCACGCCTGCGCGAGGTCGAGCCCCGCGGCGACGCCGAGCCGCACCGACAGCGCCTGCAACACGATCGCCATCAGGTTGGACAGCAGGATGACCGACAGCAGGGTATAGCCGAACGCGGAACCGCCGGCGATGTCGGTCGCCCAATTGCCCGGGTCCATATAGCCGACCGCGACGAGGAAGCCCGGCCCCATGAACGCCGCCAGCCGCCGCCAGCCGGCGCCGCCGACGGGCAATGCGATGCTGCGATGACTGCCACTGAGGGAAACGGCTGGGGCAGAAGCGGGTGGCGTCATGGCGCCGGTGTGTGGCGGAAGCCGCGCGCGCGGGCAAGGTGCGAGAGCGCCCGCCGGATCAATCAGCCACAACGATCGGACGAGGGAGAGGCGACGGATCAGAGACTTGCGCCCACCCACACCCCGCCATGCGGGCTGCCGGATCGACGTTCACCCGCACGCGGCCTCGCCACCCCAGCCTCGTCACCCCGGACTTGATCCGGGGTCCCGCTACGTTCGTCGAGAACCGATCGCGAAGAAGCGGCACACCCGAGCCCAGACATCTGCGAGAGTCCAGTGCTCCTGCGAAAGCAGGAGCCCAGGAGTCGCGCACGCCATAAGACGGTGTTGCACTTGGCTCTGGGCTCCTGCGTCCGCAGGAGCACTGGGCTGATCTAACCGATGATGAAGACTTCCGCAGGGGTGTTGGTCGACCCGGGGTCACGAAAGGGCGACGGAAACAGCGAATATCGAAGATCGACCCCGCCTAGACCGGCGCCGCATCCACGTCGGGACCTGCACCATAATGGTGCCATGTGAAGATCGCCAACGCGCCGCGATGCGGCCGCCACGCCTCGGCCAGCGCGCGCGTCACTTTCTCCGACGGCCGCTCGTCATGGCCGAGCAGCCGCCCGACCTCGATCTGCACCGCGAGATCGCCCGCCGGCCAGACGTCCTCGCGCCCCTCGGCGAACAGCAGATAGATCTCCGCCGACCAGCGGCCGATCCCCTTCACCCGGACGAGCTGCGCGATCGCCTCCTCGTCGTCCGCCGGCAGATGGTCGAGATCGAGCCGCTTGCTGGTCACCTCCTCGGCGAGGCTGCGCGCATAGCTCGCCTTCTGCCGCGACAGGCCGGCGGCGCGCAGCGTCTCGTCGCTCGCCGCCAGGATGTTATGCGGATCGCCGGGATCGCCGACCAGCGTCTCGAGCTTGCGATAGACCGCCGCGGCGGAGGCGACGCTGACCTGCTGGCCGAGGATCGTGCGCAGCAAGGTCGCATAGCCGCGCTCGCGGATGCGCGGCGGCGGATAGCCGACGCGGGCGAGGCCGGCGGCGAAGGCGGGTTCGGTCAGCGCAAGTGCGTCCATCGCCGTGCGAATCTGTTCGGCGCTCAGGCCCATGCTTGATCCTTGACCCGTCGCGCGGCATGGCCGGCGACACCTTTATCGGAGACTGTCATGCCCAAGCTTATCGTCGTCACGCGCGAGGGGGAAGAACGCGAAATCAACGGCGAAGCCGGCCTGTCGGTGATGGAAGTGATCCGCGACGCGGGGATCGACGAATTGCTCGCGCTGTGCGGCGGCTGCTGCAGCTGCGCCACCTGCCACGTCCATGTCGATCCGGCCTTCGCGGACCGGTTGCCGGCGATGGGTCCGGACGAGGACGATCTGCTCGATTCGAGCGACGAGCGCAACGCGACCTCGCGCCTGTCGTGCCAGATCCAGATGACGCCGGCGCTCGACGGCCTGAAGGTGACGATCGCGGGGGAGGATTGATCTAAATTCCTCTATCGCCGGGGACCGCGACCGAAGGCCGTGGTGAAGGGGGCTATCGCACAAGAGCCTTCATTTAAGCCCGTTGCTTTCCAAGCCCACCCCGTCACCCCGGACTTGTTCCGGGGTCCACCCTGCGGCGAGGAGATAGGATCGGTTCGATATCGATCGCTCGTGGCCCGGTGGACCCCGGAACAAGTCCGGGGTGACGAATCTGGTGAAGAAGCCGATCGAACCTCATCACCGTAGCCATATCCGACCCTGCCCCCGCGGCGCAGCCATTCGCGCGTCTACCGCGCCGCCACCGCATACAGCGCGATCGCCGCGGCGTTCGAGACGTTCAAACTCTCCACCTTCTCGCTGATCGGCAGCTTGGCGAGTTCGTCGCAATGCGCTTCGGTGTTCTGGCGCATGCCCTCGCCCTCGGCGCCGAGTACGATGCAGATCCGCTGCGTCCCCATCGCCTGCGCCAGCGTCTGCTCGGCATGGCCGGTGAGGCCGATCCGCCAGAAGCCCGCCTCGGCGATCTCCTCCAGCGCGCGCGCGAGGTTGACGACGCGCACCCACGGCACCGTCTCGAGCGCGCCCGAGGCGGCGCGCGCCACCGTGCCGCTCTCCGGCGGCGCATGGCGGTCCTGCGTGACGATGCCGAGCGCGTCGAACGCCGCCGCCGAGCGCAGGATCGCGCCGACGTTGTGCGGATCGGTGACCTGATCGAGCACCACCAGCGGTCTTTGGTCGTCCTTGCCCTCGATCAGCAGATCGGCGAGCCAGCTGTCCTCGAGCGGCTCGACCTCGGCGACGAGGCCCTGATGCGGCGCATCGGACGGCACCAGCCGGCCGAGATCGGCGACATCGGCATAGACGACGGGCATCGACGCCGGAATGTCGAGCGAGGCGAGCGCCTCGCGCGTCCCCCACAATTTCCGAACGACGCGGTTCGGATTGGCGAGCGCCGCCGTCACCGGATGCCGGCCCCAGAATTTGGGCCGGTTGGCGGTGCCGGTCGACGGGCGGTGGCCACGGCGCGCCATCAGCGGGCGCTCGCGGGGATCGGGGTCATGGTGTCAGTCATCATTGGCATCGCTATAGGCAAAGGGGTCGGTGACCACCGGCTGCGTCGGCAGCGGCGGACGGGGCAGCGCCTTGTCGGCGTTGGCGGCGGAGAGCAGGACCGAGGCGAGGACGATCGATCCCTGCCGCAGATCCTCGGGCTTGAGATGGTCGAACGTGTCGACCGACGAATGATGGACGCGGCTGCCGTAATCGAGCGGGTCCTGGATGAACTGGAAGCCGGGGATGCCGACCTGCTGGAGCAGCACGTGATCGGTGCCGCCGGTCTGCCGCGCGACGACGTTGGCCGCGCCCATCGACGCGAGCGGCGCGAGCCATTCGCGGAAGATCGGCACCACCGCCGGATTGTTCTCGGCATACAGACCGCGCAGCTTGCCCGAGCCGTTGTCGATGTTGAAATAGGCGGCGAGCTCGCCATGGCCGGGCAGCGGCACGATCGGCCAGCGATCCGAGAAGCCGTAATCGGCGCCGGCCGGCTGTTCCGACGGCGCACCGCGGCGGGCGAGATGCGCCTTGGTATAAGCGAGGCTGCCGAGCAGCCCTTCCTCTTCCGCGCCCCATAGCACGAAGCGGATCGTCCGCTTCGGCCGCACGCCGCTCGCGGCGAGGATGCGCGCCGCCTCCATCACCTCGGCCGAGCCCGCGCCATTGTCCGCCGCGCCGTCGCCGGCCACCCAGCTGTCGAGATGCGCGCCCGCCATGACATAGCCGGCCTTGGGGTCGGTGCCAGGGATCTCGGCGATGACGTTATAGGCGTTGACGTCGCCATCGTCGAAACGGACGTCGCTAATGATCTCCAGCGTCGGCGCCGGGCCCATCTTGGCGAGGCGGGCGAGGCGCAGATAATCCTCCTGCGCGATCTGCACCGCGGGCAGCGTGGCGGTATCGCCGACACCGAATAGATAGCCTTCGCCATGGACGAGCTTGCCGTCGCGATACGACATCGTCGCCATCGCGACGGCGCCCTCGGCCTTCAGGAAGGCATCGAGCTTCTTGGTGTAATCGAGCCGCTTGGCGCGGCGGTTGATGCTGGCGGGGTCGTATTCGGGCTGCTGGAACTGGTCGAGCTTCGCGATATCGTCGCCGGTCAGCCGGCGGAAATCGGGATCGGTCGGGTCCTTGGCGGCGCGGGGCAGGCTGACCATCACGATCTTGCCGCGCAACTGGCCGCGATATTTGGCGAAATCGCGTTCGCGCGCGATCGGCGCGACGACGACGGGCGCGGTGATCGTGCCGTTGGTCCCCGGCGTCCAGGCGACCGGAATCGCGATGAGCTGGACGGCACGCGGCGTCACCATCCGCACGCTTGCGCGCTCGATCGCCCAGCCGCGGCCGAAGGCGAAGCCTTCCTTGCGGACGTTGCGCAGCCCCCATTCGCGGAACTTGCCCTGCGTCCATGACTCGGCGGCGCGCGCACCCGGCGAATTGGCGAGGCGCGGGCCGATCACGTCGGTGAGATATTGCGCGGTCTGCACGACCTGGCTGTGGTTGGTGCCCTGATCGATGATCGTCGCCAGCGCGGCGCGGTCCTGCGCCGCGGCGGGCAGGGCGAGGCAAAGGGCGGCGGTGGCGAGCAGGAAGTGGCGCATGAAGGTCCCCGGCGAACGTTGCGGCCGGTGCTAGGCGGCGGTCGCGGTTCGCGCAAGCCGGCGAGGGCGATGCGAAAAACCGCCGCGGGCGCGTTGACAGCCGCGTTTCGCTTCGCCAATAGGCCGCCTCGCTTCAGCGAAGCGGCCCATCTGGACAGGTGGCCGAGTGGTTAAAGGCAGCAGACTGTAAATCTGCCCGTGCAAGCGTACGCTGGTTCGAATCCAGCCCTGTCCACCACCTCCCCGCTTCGGCGGGGAGGGCCTGCACCCAGCGCCGCCGCCGATCGGAAACGTCCCGCGCCGCATGGTAAAATCAGCTTTATCTATTTGAATCCACACGCGTAACGATAGGAACGGGTGCGACTCCAGACGGGTTGGAGCGGTCTTGCGCAGGGAGACCAGCATGACCGACCGACGCGATGACGCGCCCCCCACGACCTACAAGCACGGCGACGCCGCCGACGCCACCACCGCCTCGCTGATCGAGGGGCAGGGCAGTGCGGTCGCCGGCCGATCGGTGACGATCAACCGCCCTGTGCGTGAACTTTATGACTTTTTCCGCGACTTCACGAACCTGCCGCACTTCATGGAGAATGTGGTCTCGATCGATGTCGTCGATGCGAAGCTGTCGCATTGGGTGGTCAAGGCCCCCGCCGGCGCGACCGTCGCATGGGACGCGCGGATCACGCAGGAGGAGCAGGACCGGCTGATCGCCTGGACCTCCGAACCCGGTGCCGACGTCGCCAACTCCGGTCGCATCGAATTTCGCGACGCCGGTCCACGCGGCACGGTGGTGACCGCGACGATCGCCTACGACCCGCCCGGCGGCGTGGTCGGCAAGCTGATCGCCAAGATGTTCCAGCGCGAGCCCGCCATCCAGGCCCGCCGCGACCTGCGCCGCTTCAAGCAGCTCATGGAGACCGGCGAGATCGCCACGCCCGCGATGAACCCCAAGCAGTTCGAGGAGATGGGCCTGTGAAAGCGCTCGCATGGCACGGTAAGCACGACGTCCGCATCGACACCGTCGACGATCCCGAGATCGTCAACGATCGTGACTGCATCATCAAGGTCACCTCGACCGCGATCTGCGGCTCCGACCTCCACCTCTACGACGGCTACATCCCGACGATGC
Source organism: Sphingomonas sp. 2SG (assembly GCF_005503285.1). Taxonomy (NCBI): domain Bacteria; kingdom Pseudomonadati; phylum Pseudomonadota; class Alphaproteobacteria; order Sphingomonadales; family Sphingomonadaceae; genus Sphingomonas; species Sphingomonas sp. 2SG. The sequence continues at coordinate 147,362 of NZ_SCMZ01000003.1, read as the reverse complement.
AGGCGGGCGACATCCTCGGCCACGAATTCATGGGCGAGGTGGTCGAGGTCGGCGCCAAGTCGACGCTGAAGAAGGGCCAGCGCGTCGTGGTGCCGTTCACCATCGCCTGCGGCAGTTGCTACCATTGCGGCAAGCATCAATATTCGGCGTGCCCCAACGGCCTGTCCGCCGACAATCAGGATATCGCGCAGGAGCTGTACGGCCACGAGATGTCGGGCCTGTTCGGCTACAGCCACATGACCGGCGGCTATGCGGGCGGCCAGGCGGAGTACGTCCGCGTGCCGTTCAGCGACGTCGGCCCGATCGTCATCCCCGACGGCGTGTCCGACGACAAGGTGCTGTTCCTGTCGGACATCCTGCCGACCGGCTGGCAGGCGGCCGAATATGCCCAGATCGAGCCGGGCGATACGGTCGCGGTCTGGGGCTGCGGTCCGGTCGGGCTGTTCGCGGTGCAATCGGCGTTCCTGATGGGCGCCGAACGCGTCATCGCGATCGACCATTTCCCGCATCGCCTCGAACTCGCCAAGCGCTTCGGCGCCGAGACGATCAATTTCGAAGAAAGCGCCACCTATGAGGCGCTGATGGAAATGACCGGGGGCATCGGCCCCGATGCGGTGATCGACGCGGTCGGGCTGGAAGCGCACGGCATGTTCGTCGACAACATCATCGACCAGATCAAGGCGTCGACCTTCCTCGGCACCGATCGGCCGCATTCGATCCGTCAGGCGATCATCGCCTGCCGCAAGGGCGGCCGCGTCTCGATGCCGGCGGTCTATGGCGGCTTCGTCGACAAATTTCCGCTCGGCGCGTTCATGGAAAAGGGGCTGACGCTCAAGACCGGCCAAACCCACGTCCAGCATTACATGCCGGCGCTGCTCAACGCGATTCTGGAAGACAAGATCGATACCGAGTTCCTGATCTCGCACCGCATGCCGCTGACCGATGCGCCCAAGGGCTACGACCTGTTTAAGAACCACCAGAACGAAACGACCAAGATCGTGCTGAAGCCGGACATGGTCGGCTGACCTCAACGCCTTGCAAGGATAATCGAACATGGCTGACAAATTCGCGATCATCACCGGCGCATCGACCGGCATCGGCTTCGAACTTGCCTCGCTCGCGGCGCGCAACGGCTACGACATCCTCGTCGTCGCCGACGAACCGCTGATCGAATCGGCCGCGGCCGACTTCCGCCAATATGAGCATGACGTACAGGCGCTCGAGGCCGATCTGTCGACGCCCGAAGGCGTCGATCGGCTGCTTGACGCCGCGGGCGGGCGGCGCATCGACCTGCTTTGCGCCAATGCCGGCCGCGGTCTCGGCCACGCCTTCCTCGACCAGAAGGTCGAGGATTGGCGCGCGGTGGTCGACACCAACATCACCGGCACAGCCTATCTGTTGCAGACGGTGCTCCGCGACATGGTCGCGCGCAACGACGGCAAGGTGCTCGTGACGGGCTCGATCGCCGGCTATATCCCGGGCGCGTTCCAGGCGGTCTACAACGGCAGCAAGGCGTTCCTGGACAGCTTCGTCGCCGCCTTGCAGAACGAGATCAAGGATGCCGACGGCGTGACGCTTACCAATCTGATGCCGGGGCCGACCGACACCGAGTTCTTCGCGCGCGGCGACATGCTCGACACCGATGTCGGCAGCGATCCCAAGAAGGACGATCCCGCCAAGGTCGCCGCCGACGGCTGGGACGCGCTAATGGAGGGCAAGGCCGCGATCGTCTCCGGCTGGAAGAACAAGATCCAGTCGGCGGTGGCGAACGTCACCCCCAATGCGGTGCTCGCCGAACAGCATCGCAAGATGGCGGAACCCGGGACCGCCGACCATTGATCGTGCGGCGGCTGTGGCCGGTCGTCGGCCGCAGCCGTCCGCGCTCAGGAGGGTGGAGCGGGTAACGGGAATCGAACCCGTGTATTCAGCTTGGAAGGCTGCTGTACTACCATTGTACTATACCCGCACGACCTGACGACCCGTAGGCGTCGATCGAGCCGCGGCTTATCGTCGCCCGGCATGCGGGGTCAAGACCCAAGATCGTGCCATGTCGTGGTTCATGGCTTGCTTACCGTTGCCGCGCTAAACCGCCGTGATGGAGCATAACACCGAGCAGCCAGCCGCACCGGCCGAAGAACGACCCGCATCGGCGGTCGGCCATGGCGTCGGACTTGCCGGCATCGCCGGGCTGTTCGGCTGGCTGGTGGCGGCGCTCGCGATCGGCATGGACGGCCCCTATGCAGCGCTGGTCGCGCTCGTCGCCTGCGCGCTGCCGATGATCGGCTGGTCGCTGCTGGTCGACAAGGTGCATCGCCGCGCCAGCACCGGCATCGACTGGCATAACCCACGTCCGCTGGTCGAACGCCGCGACGTCAGCCTGACCAAGCTCGCCGGCCTGTATCTCACCTGGGGCGGTATCGCCTTTCTCTACGGTGTCGGCCGCTTCTATTGGGAGGGCAATTTTGCGTTCGCCATGTGGTGCCTCGGCTGGGTCATGCCGATCGTCGCGGTGCTCGCGGTGCCCTATGTGCTCTGGATCGACCGCTATCTGGTCGAGCCGCGCGACGGCGCCTGGCACCTCGGCGCGTGGCTGACCGGTCAGCCCGGCGTCATGCCCGAGGCGATCTACGGCCATCTGCGCGCCTGGGCGGTCAAGGCGTTCTTCCTCGCCTTCATGCTCGCGGTGCTGCCCGGCAATTGGGCGGGCTTCATCCACACCGATCGGGCGAGCCTCCGTGATCCCGTCGCGCTCGCACAATGGCTGATCGGGCTGATGTTCGTCATCGACGTCAGCTTCGCCACCGTCGGCTATATCCTGACGCTGCGCCCGCTCGACGCGCACATCCGCAGCGCCAACCCCTATGCCGCCGCCTGGACCGCCGCGCTGATGTGCTATCCGCCGTTCATCCTGATGGAGGCAGGCGGCCCGCTCGACTATCATCCGGGGACGCAGGACTGGACGTCATGGTTCGCCGGCCACCCGACCGTCCTGGCGTCATGGGGCGCGATCCTCGTGCTGCTGACCGCGGTCTACGCCTGGGCGACGGTCGCATTCGGGCTGCGCTTCTCCAACCTCACCCACCGCGGCATCCTGACGCACGGTCCCTACGCCTGGTCGCGTCACCCGGCCTATCTGTCGAAGAACCTGTTCTGGTGGCTGTCGACCGTGCCGATCCTGACGACGGGCAGCCTGGTCGACGCGGTGCGCGCGACCGCGCTGATGGGCGTGGTCAGCGGCATCTATTACTGGCGCGCGCGTACCGAGGAACGCCACCTCGGCCTCGACCCGGTGTATCGCGCCTATAGCGACTGGATGACGCGACACGGCGCGGTGCCGCGCTTCGGCCGCTGGCTGGTCGGTCGCTAGACCTTCGGCTGGTCCTTCGCCCACAGCGCGTCGACGCGCTTCTGGTTACCGCCGGTCTCGCGCAGCCGGAGGTCGAGCAGCTCGACCTTGCGGCCCTGGAAGCGCTGCGGCCGGGTATGCCAGACGATGTCGTAGATCGCCTGCCGCGTCGTCGGCTGGTCGTCGGTGAAATAGGTGTAGCGGATCAGCACCGGCAACCGCCCGGTCAGATCGTCCGCGCCGCCGTCGGTCGCCTGGCGCAAAGCCTTGTCGAACCAGTCCGCCGGGATCGTCTGCGTCACCGAATCCTGCGGCGACACGCCGAGCGCGGCGGGGAAACTGACGCGGATGTCGCCGAGCGGGTGCGCCTCCTCCCGCGCCAGCACGATCGTCCGCTTGTCCTTGTCGGGCGCGCCGCGCAGCACGAAGCGCGTCTTGTCGCGCGTCGCGCTCGCCTGTTCGATCGCCTTGTCGGCCGCCGCCTGCCGCCGGTCCTGCCAGTTGCTGTAGAGCGTCAGCGCGGCGATCACGACGCCGGCGACCGCGACCACCTCGGCGAGCGTGATCCAGCGCCGGCGGGTCTGCGCCTGATCGCGCGTCTCGCTCATCGCCCGCCCGCTTCGAGCAGGTCGCGCGGCGCGGCCAGCTCCCAGCTATGCGCGATCCGGTCCTCGACCAGCGTCCAGTCGGTATCCGCGCCGATCGCGACATCGGCCCAATGGTGGACGTCGTCGAGCACCTGCACCACGGCCGCACCATTCTCCCCATCGCGCACCCGCACGAAGGCGGCGTCGCCGACGACGAAGCTGTGGCCATCCTGCGTACGCTCCTCGACGTCGGGCAGCAGCAGGGCGACGGCGCGTACCCGCGCCAGCACAGGGGAAACGTCGGTCATCGCGTCACGAATTCCTTGAGGATCTGGGGATACAGACGGTGTTCGGCGGCGAGCACCCGCGCGGCGAGCGTATCGGGGGTGTCGCCGGCCAGCACCGGCACCTCGGCCTGGCCGAGCAGCGCGCCGCCGTCCAGCTCCTCGGTGACGATATGCACCGAACAGCCGGCGACCGCATCGCCGGCGGCGATCGCCCGCGCATGGGTGTCGAGCCCCTTGTACTTGGGCAGCAGCGAAGGATGGATGTTGACGATCCGGTCGCGCCATCGTGCGACGAATGCGTCCGACAGCAGCCGCATATAGCCGGCCAGCGCGATCACCTCGCACCCCGCCTCGCGCAGTGCCGCGTCGAGCTGCGCCTCATAAGCAGCCTTGCCGATCCCCTTGGGCGACAGGGCGAAGGTCGCGATGCCGCGCCCCCGCGCCCAGGCGAGACCGGCCGCGTCGGGCTTATCGGAGGCGACCAGCGCGACGGGGATCCCCGCCTCGACCAGCGCCATCATGTTCGAGCCGCGTCCCGAGATCAGGATGCCGACCGTCTTCGCATCATCCATGGTGGTGCGTTGCCGTCCAGTCGCTCCGGGCGCTCCACGTCTCGGTCGAGCCGCGCACGGTGCAGCCGCGCGTCCCCGCCTCGACCATGCCGATGCGGTGTACCGTCTCGCCGGCCGTGGTAAGCGCCGCTGCGACCGTTTCGGCGCGCTCCGCCGCGACGACCACCGCCATGCCGATCCCGCAGTTGAAGGTGCGCGCCATTTCCTCGGGCTCGATCGCGCCCTGCGCCTGGAGGAAGGCCATCAGCCGCGACTGCTCCCACGCATCGGCATCGATCACCGCATGCGCGCCATCGGGCAGCACGCGCGGGATATTCTCGAGCAGCCCGCCGCCGGTGATATGCGCCAGCCCCTTGATCGCGCCCTCGCGCAGCAGCGGCAGCAGGCTGGCGACATAGATGCGCGTCGGCGCCATCAGGATGTCGATCAGCAGCCGGTCGGCATCGAACAGCGCGGGACGGTCGAGCTTCCAGCCGCGGTCCGCCGCCAGCCGGCGGACGAGCGAGAAGCCGTTCGAATGGACGCCCGACGAGGCGAGGCCGAGGATCACGTCGCCCGCGGCGATTTCGCGCCCGGTCAGCACGCGGTCGCGCTCGACCGCGCCGACGCAGAAGCCGGCGAGGTCGTAATCGCCCGGCGCGTACATGCCGGGCATCTCGGCGGTCTCGCCCCCGATCAGCGCACAGCCCGCCTGCCGGCAGCCCTCTGCGATCGACGCGACGACGCGCTCGGCAATGCCGTTGTCGAGCTTGGCGGTCGCATAATAATCGAGGAAGAACAAAGGCTCGGCGCCCTGGACGATCAGATCGTTGGCGCACATCGCGACGAGGTCGACGCCGACGCCTTCGTGCCGGTCCCATTCGATCGCGAGCTTGAGCTTGGTGCCGACGCCGTCGTTGGCGGCGACGAGCAGCGGGTCGTTGAACCCGGCCGCCTTGAGGTCGAACATGCCGCCGAAGCCGCCGAGCTCGGCATCGGCACCGGGCCGGCGCGTCGCCTTGGCGAGCGGCCCGATCGCGCGGACCAGCGCGTTCCCCGCGGCGATCGACACGCCGGCATCGGCATAGGTGTAGGACTGGTCGGACGGGGAGGGCGGGTTGCTCATCCGGCCAGCCTGCTACGATTTGCGATGGTTGCTGGCAATGCCGAACCGAATACCGCTCCCGCCGGGCGGGGGAATGACGGTCGCCGCACATCCCGCTTGGCATCACCCGCCGGCTTCGCCAAAAGGCCCGCGACATGCGCATCCCCCTGTTTCCCTCGCTCGCCGGTGCGGCCCTGCTGCTCGCCGCCGGCGCCTATGCGCAGATCGAGGGCGGGCGCGGCGTCGCCCCGGTCGACAGTTCGGGCGATTTCGAGGTCAGCGGCGTCGATGTCGACGTCGCCGGCAGGACGGCGCAGGCGGCGCGGCTCGGCGGCTGGCGGCTGGCGCAGCGCAAGGCCTGGGTGCAGCTTGCGAAGCGGCTCGGTGGCGACGGTGGCCTCGTCTCGGACGGCACGCTCGACCAGCTTGTCTCCGGCATCGTCGTCGAGAACGAACAGCTCGGCCCGACCCGCTATATCGCCAAGCTCGGCGTGCTGTTCAACCGCAGCCGCGCCGCATCGGTACTCGGCATCAGCGCCTATTCGGACCGGTCGCGGCCGATGCTGCTCCTGCCGCTGCAGGTGTCGGGCGGGGTCGAGACGGTGTTCGAACAGCGCACCGACTGGCAGGAGGCCTGGGCACGCTTCCGCACCGGCAACAGTGCCGTCGATTACGTCCGCCCCTCGGGCAATGGTGCCGATTCGCTGCTGCTCAACGCCGGCCAGATCGCGCGACCGGGGCGCGGCTGGTGGCGGACGGTGATCGACCAATATGGCGCCGCCGACATTCTCATCCCCGTCGTCCGCCTCTATCGCAGCTATCCCGGCGGGCCGGTGATCGGCGTGTTCCAGGCGCGTCACGGCCCCGACAACGAATTGATCGGCAGCTTCACGCTGCGCGTCGGCAGTGCCGCCGGCCTGCCGCGACTGCTCGACACCGGCGTCACCCGCATGGATGCGCTGTTCCAGCAGGCGCTGCGCGGCGGCGCGCTCGGCGTCGACCCGTCTTTGTCGCCGCCGCCGCCGCCCGAGCCGGTGGTCGACCCCGACGCGATCGACGACGCGGCGAGCGGCGAGACGCTCGCCGAGATCGTCGGCGACACCGGCGCCGCCAACGCCGGCATCCCGCTCACCATCCAGTTCGAGACGCCGGGCGCGAGCGCGGTGGCGAACACCGAAGGGCTGGTGCGCAGCATCCCCGGCGTCCGCGCGGCGAGCACCACCAGCCTCGCGCTCGGCGGTCTGTCGCTGATGCGCGTCACCTATGACGGTGATCCCGATGCGTTGCGGGCGGCGCTGGAGGTGCGCGGTTATCAGGTCAGCGGTTCGGGCCAGACGCTGCGCATCCGCCGTGCGGCACCGGCACCCGCCGCCTCCGCCAGTCCGACCGGCTGACGCATGAGCAACCAATTGGCGCTGCCCCTCGGGTGGCCGGCCGACCCCAAGGACGACGCCTTTCTCGTCACCCCGTCCAACATCCGCGCCGCGCAGGTGCTGGAGCAATGGGCGAGCTGGCCGGTGATGGCGGCGGTGCTGACCGGCCCGCGGAAATCCGGCCGCAGCCTGCTCGCGCGCATCTTCGCCGCCAAGAGCCAGGGCCGGATCATCGACGATGCCGAGGCGGTGCCCGAGGCGCAGATCTTCCACGCCTGGAACCAGGCACAGGCGGAAGGGCGGCCGCTGGTCATCGTCGCCGACGCGCTGCCGCCGAGCTGGGCGGTCAAACTGCCCGATCTGCGCTCGCGCCTCGCCGCCAGCCCGCATGCCGCGATCGGCGCGCCCGACGACGAACTGATCGCCGCATTGCTGGCGCATCTGTTCAACCGTCGCGGGCTCGACGCACGGCCCGATCTGGTGAGCTGGCTCAGCACGCGGATCGAACGCAGCCACGTCATCGTCCAGCGCGTCGTCGACGCGCTCGATCAGGAGGTGCTGGAAAGCCGCCGTCGCCTGTCGATCCCGCTGGCGCGCACTGTTTTGACCGCGGCGGGGATCGTCACGCAACCGCAACCGTTGCTACCTATGACCGAAGTATGACACGTCCAATCCACCTCTCGCATCTCGCCGCTCCCGATGACGATCCGTTTGTTCCTGAAGTGAACGATCGCTATTTCAATCGCGAGCTGTCGTGGCTCGCCTTCAACCGGCGCGTGCTCGAGGAAGCGTGCAATCCGGCGCATCCACTGCTCGAGCGGCTCCGCTTCCTGTCGATCTCGGGCAACAACCTCGACGAATTCTTCATGGTCCGCGTCGCCGGCCTGAAGGGGCAGCAGCTCAAGGACGTCGACCGCCGCTCGTCGGACGGTCTGACGCCGGGGCAACAGCTTGCCGCGATCACCCGCGAGGCGGATGCGCTTATGGCGAGCCAGCAGGCGGTGTGGGGCGACCTGCGCACCCTGCTCGACGAGGCCGGCCTTCACGTCCTGCGCCGCGACGAGGTCGACGCGGAAGACGCCGAATGGCTCGAGGCGCATTTCCGCGAACAGATTTTCCCGATCCTCACGCCGCAGGCGCTCGATCCCGCGCATCCTTTCCCGTTCATCCCGAACAAGGGGCTGTCGGTGATGTTCGACGTCGTCCGCGATTCGGACGGCGAGCCGGTACGCGAGCTGGTGATGATCCCGGCAAGTGCGCCGCGCTTCGTCCGCTTGCCCGGCGAGCCCGCGCGTTACGTGTCGATCGAGGCGCTGCTCAAGCGCTTCGCCCCGGTACTCTTCCCCGGCTATACGCTGGTGGGTGCCGCCGCCTTCCGTGTACTGCGCGACAGCGACATCGAGATCGACGAGGAGGCGGAGGATCTCGTCCGCTACTTCGCCAATGCAATTAAGCGTCGCCGCCGCGGCCGCGTCATCCGGCTCGAACTCGAGACGGGAATGCCCGACGCGCTCGCCAAGGTGCTGCGCCACGAGCTGGGCGGCGCCGATGCGACGATCACCGAGAGCGGCAATCTGCTCAGCATCGGCGATCTCGACGCGGTGATCGACGAGGATCGCCCCGACCTCAAGTTCCTGCCCTTCGTGCCCCGCTTCCCCGAGCGCATCCGCGAATTCGGCGGCGATTGCTTCGCGGCGATCCGCGCGAAGGACATCATCGTCCATCACCCCTATGAGACGTTTGACGTCGTCCTCGCCTTCCTCAAACAGGCGGCGCTCGACCCTGACGTCATCGCGATCAAGCAGACGCTGTATCGCGCGGGCAAGCAGCCCGCGGTGATCAACGCGCTGATCGCCGCCGCCGAGGCGGGCAAGTCGGTCACCGCGGTGGTCGAACTGCGCGCTCGCTTCGACGAGGAGCAGAACATCTTGTGGGCGAGCGCGCTCGAACGCGCCGGCGTACAGGTCGTCTACGGCTTCCTCGAATGGAAGACGCACGCCAAGGTCTCCATGGTGGTGCGCCGCGAGGATGGCCGGTTCCGCACCTATTGCCACTTCGGCACCGGCAATTATCACCCGGTCACCGCGCGCATCTATACCGATCTCAGCTTCTTCACCGCCGATCCGCGGATGGGGCGCGATGCGGCGCAGATGTTCAACTACGTCACCGGCTATGTCGAGCCGACCGACATCACCAAGCTCAGCCTCTCGCCCCGCGACCTGCGTCAGAAGCTGCTCGACCTCATCGACGTCGAGATCGCCAATGCGCGGGTCGGCAAGACCGGGGCGGTATGGGCGAAGATGAACAGCCTCGTCGATCCCGCGATCATCGATAAATTGTATGAGGCGAGCGGCGCTGGGGTCGAGATCGACCTGATCATCCGTGGCATCTGCTGCCTGCGCCCCGGCGTGCCGGGCATGTCCGAACATATCCGCGTCAAGTCGATCATCGGCCGCTTCCTCGAACACAGCCGCATCTTCTGCTTCGGCAACGGCGCGGCGCTGCCCAACGACGGCGCCAAGGTGTTCATCTCCTCGGCCGACTGGATGCCGCGCAATTTCGACCGGCGCGTCGAATATATGCTGCCGATCGAGAATCCGACGGTGCACGATCAGGTGCTCGACCAGGTGATGGTCGCCAACCTCATCGACACCGAACAAAGCTGGGAACTGGAATCGGACGGCCGCTACGTCCGCGAGACGCCGGGCGACAAGCCGTTCAACCTCCACCGCTATTTCATGACCAACCCGTCGCTCTCCGGCCGCGGCGCGGCGCTGGCGGAAAGCAACGCGGTGCCGACGCTGGCGCTGCGGCGGCGGCGATGACGGCGGATCGGGGCGGGGTCCGGGGTGTGCGGCCCGCCGCGGACGCCCGCTGATGGTCCGTTTGCCGTTCATCACGACGTTGCGCGACAAACCCGCATCTGAACACCAGCCCGCGCCGGCCGTTGAGCCGGCAATGACCGACCCCTATCCCCGCACCGGCATCATCGACATCGGCTCCAATTCGGTGCGGCTGGTGGTGTATCAGGGCCATCCGCGCATTCCCGCGACGCTGTTCAACGAAAAGGTGATGGCCGGGCTCGGCCGCAGCCTCGCCGCGACCGGCGCGATCGACGCGGACAGCATGGCGCTCGCGATCGGCGCGCTGCGCCGCTTCGCGATGGTCGCCCGCGAAATGGACGCCCCCGTCCGCACGGTCGCCACCGCCGCGGTGCGCGATGCGAGCAACGGCGCCGCCTTCATCGCCGCCGCGAAGGACCTCGGCCTCACCGTCGAGCTCCTTTCCGGCGAGCAGGAGGCGACCGCCGCGGGCATGGGGGTGCTGTCGGCGATCCCCGATGCGGACGGCATCGTCGGCGATCTCGGCGGCGGCAGCCTCGAACTCGTCCGCGTCGTCGCCGGCACCGTCACCGACCGCATTTCCTTCCCGCTCGGCGTACTGCGCATCGCCGCGCTGCGCGCCAGCCGTGGCCCGGCGTTCGACCGCCACGTCACCCGGCTGATCGCCGAGGCGGGCTGGACCGGGCGGGGCAGGGGCCTGCCGCTCTACATGGTCGGCGGATCGTGGCGCGCGCTGGCGCGGCTCGACATGAGCCTGACGCATTATCCGCTGCCGATCATCCACGGCTACAGCCTCGCCCCCGAAACCGTCGGTCGCCTCGGCCGCAGCATCGCGCACCTCTCGCGCCCGCGGCTGCGCAGCGTGCCCGGCATGTCGTCGGTTCGCGCCGCGCAGCTCGGCGACGCCACCGCGCTGCTGTCGGTGGTGATGCGCGAACTCGGCTCGGCAAGCGCGATGGCCTCGACCTTCGGCCTCCGCGAGGGGTTGCTCTATGCGACGCTCGATCCGAAAACGCGGGCGCTCGACCCGCTGATCGTCGCCGCGCGCGAGGAGGGCAAATTGCTCGGCCGCTTCGCCGAGCACGGCGACCTGCTCGCCGCCTGGATCGCACCGCTCTTCCCCGACGATACGCCGGAGCTTGCGCGAATCCGCCATGCCGCCTGTCTGCTCGCCGATACCGGCTGGCGCGCCAATCCCGAATTCCGCGACGAGCGCGGGTTCGAGGTCGCGCTGCACGGCAATTGGGTGGCGATCGACGCGCCCGAACGGGCGATGCTCGCGCAGGCGTTGCACACCAGCCTCGGCGGCAGCACGACGCCGCATCCCCTGCTCGCCGGCCTCGCCAGCACCGGCCAGATCGCGCTGGCGATCGACTGGGGGCTGGCGATCCGCCTAGGCCAGCGGTTCAGCGCCGGTCTCGCCGGGCCGCTGCAGCGCGCATCGCTGGCGCTGGTCCCCGGTCACGTCGCCTTGTCGCTGACCGAGGCGGACCGGCCGCTCTATGCCGAGACGGTCGAGCGTCGCCACACCGCGCTGGCCACGGCGCTCAAGCGCAAGCCGCGCCTCGCGATCAGGTGATCAGCCGCACTTCAGTCCGCTGATCAGCCCGCCGTCGTCGAGCAGGATGTTCAGCCGGTCGACGCGGAAATCCTGCGTCGTGACATCGTCGGGATGGATTACCCGCGAGATCGCCGAATGCGTCATATGCTCGATCTCGGGCCGCATCCGCTCGCGGAACTTGACGCCTGCGAAGCGGATCTTGACCGCTTCGTCGATCACGCACGGGCCCCGTTCGGGCTCGGGCGCTGGCATCGTCGCACATCCTGCCGCGAGCACCGGCAGTAGAAAGGCCAACCGCATCATGCTGCTTCCTCCGTTCGCGTCATCTTGAGCTTGCCGCCGCGCACCGCGAAGCCGAGCCGCCCCTCGACCAGATCGAGCGCATCGCGCCCGAACTGGTCGAAGCGCCAGCCCTCCAGCATCGGCAATCCGGTGCGCACCCCGGCGGCGAGCGCTTCCAGCTCTTCCGACCGCGCCAGCAGCCGCGACGCGACGTCGATATCGCGCGAGCGGATCTTGAGCAGCAGCTTGAGCAGATCGGCGACCAGCGCGCCCTCCTTGCCCAGCCCGGGCTTGCGATCGTCGCGCGGCGGCAGCTCGTCGGCGCCAAGCGGTGCCGCCGATTCGATCGCCGCCATCAGCCGCCCGCCGATATCGTTCGACGCCCAGGTCGCCGACAGGCCGCGCACCTTGGCGAGATCGGCCTGTTTGCGCGGCGGATGGCCGGCGATGTCGCCCAGCGTCTCGTCCTTGACGATCCGCCCGCGCGGCAGGTCCTTCGACTGCGCCTCCAGCTCGCGCCAGCGCGCCAGCGCCTTGAGCCGCCCGAGCACGTCGGGCTTGCGCCCCGAAATGCGCACGCGCTTCCACGCCTGATCGGGATCGTTGGCGTAATTGGCCGGGTCGGCGAGCCGCTCCATCTCTTGGTCGAGCCACACGCCGCGCCCGGTCTTGCGCAGCCGTTCCAGCATCTTGGGGAAGATCACCGCGAGATGCGTCACGTCGCCGATCGCATATTCGATCTGCCGCGCATCGAGCGGCCGGCGCGCCCAGTCGGTGAAGCGCGCGCCCTTGTCGACGACGATGCCGAGCCAGCTGTCGACCAGGTTGGAATAGCCGATCTGCTCGCCTTGCCCCAGCGCCATCGCCGCGACCTGCGTATCGAACAGCGGATGCGGCGTCTTGCCGGTGAGATTGTAGATGATTTCGATATCCTGCCCGCCGGCGTGGACAACCTTGAGCACGTCCTGATTCTCGGTGAGCAATTCGAGCAGCGGCGTCATGTCGAGCCCCGGCGCCATCGGATCGATCGCCGCCGCCTCGTTCACGTCGGCGATCTGGATCAGGCACAATTCGGGATAATAGGTGCTCTCGCGCATGAATTCGGTGTCGACGGTCACGAAGTCGGCATTGGCGAGGCGGGCACACAGATTGGCGAGGCTGGCGCTGTCTGTAATCAACGGGTGGATATGCATGGCATTGCCATAGCCACACGCGGCCGGGTTGACAAAGCCAAGTGAGACGGGGAAGCGCGACCCCTCGCACAACGCCATTATCCGGCCGGAAGAAACGATCATGCACGCCTATCGCTCCCACACCTGCGCCGCGCTTACCGCAGGCAACGTCGGTGAGACCGTCCGCCTGTCGGGCTGGGTCCATCGCAAGCGCGACCACGGCGGCGTGCTGTTCGTCGACCTGCGCGACCATTACGGCATCACCCAGATCGTCGCCGACAGCGATTCGCCGGCGCTGCCGACGCTCGAATCGCTGCGCGTCGAGTCGGTCGTCACGATCGACGGCGTCGTGAAGGCGCGCTCCGAGGCGACGCAGAACCCCAATCTCGCCACCGGCGCGATCGAGGTGTTCGCGCAGGCCGCGACCGTGCAGAGCCACGCGCAGGAGCTGCCGATGCCGGTGGCGGGCGACGCCGAATATCCCGAGGATATCCGCCTGCGCTATCGCTTCCTCGACCTGCGCCGCGAGCGGCTGCACCAGAACATCATGCTGCGTTCGAAGGTGATCTCCTCGATCCGCCAGCGGATGATCGGGCAGGGCTTCACCGAATTCCAGACGCCGATCCTCACCGCGTCGAGCCCCGAGGGCGCGCGCGACTATCTCGTCCCCAGCCGCGTCCATCCGGGCAAGTTCTACGCGCTGCCGCAGGCGCCGCAGATGTTCAAGCAGCTCCTGATGGTCGCCGGCTTCGACCGCTATTTCCAGATCGCGCCCTGTTTCCGCGACGAGGACGCGCGCGCCGACCGTAGCCCGGGCGAATTCTACCAGCTCGATTTCGAGATGAGCTACGTCACGCAGGAAGACGTCTTCCAAGCGATCGAGCCCGTGCTCCACGGCGTGTTCGAGGAATTCGCCGACTGGCAGGGCAAGGGCCGCACCGTTAGCGCGCTGCCGTTCAAGCGCATCCCCTATCGCGAATCGATGCTGAAATACGGCAACGACAAGCCCGACCTGCGCAACCCGATCCTGATCAGCGACGTCTCCGACCAGTTCGTCGGCTCGGGCTTCGGCCGCTTCGCCTCGATCGTCGAGGCCGGCGACGTCGTCCGCGCGATCCCCGCGCCCGGCACCGCCGACAAGAGCCGCAAGTTCTTCGACGACATGAATGCCTGGGCGCAAGGCGAGGGCTTCGCCGGCCTCGGTTATGCCACCCGCAAGGGCGGCGAATGGGGCGGCCCGATCGCCAAGAACCACGGCGAGGACAAGATGACCGCGATGGCCGATGCGCTCGGCCTCGGCCCGGACGACGGCCTGTTCTTCGCCGCCGGCAAGGAAGGGCAGGCGGCCAAGCTCGCCGGCCTCGCCCGCACCCGCGTCGCCGAGAGCCTCGGCCTGATCGACCAGAGCCGCTTCGAATTCTGCTGGATCGTCGATTTCCCGATGTTCGAGTATGACGAGGACAACAAGAAGGTCGACTTCAGCCACAATCCCTTCTCGATGCCGCAGGGCGAGATGGAGGCGCTGGAGAGCAAGGACCCGCTCGACATCCTCGCCTATCAGTATGACATCGTGTGCAACGGCGTTGAACTGTCGTCGGGCGCGATCCGGAACCATCGTCCCGAGATCATGTACAAGGCGTTCGAGATCGCCGGCTATTCGCAGGCCGAGGTCGACACCAATTTCGCCGGCATGATCAACGCGTTCAAGTTCGGCGCGCCGCCGCACGGCGGTTCGGCGCCGGGTATCGACCGGATCGTCATGCTGCTCGCCGACGAGCCCAACATTCGCGAGGTCATCGTCTTCCCGATGACGCAGAAGGCGGAGGACCTGATGATGGGCGCGCCCAATTTCGCGACGCCCAAGCAGCTCAAGGAACTCAACCTGCGCGTCGCGCCGCAGGCGGGTGCCGCCGCTACCGACGCCGACAAGGCGGTCGCGCCCAAGGCCGGCTGACCGATGGGCCGACGGGTGTCCTTGCAGTGCCCGTCGGCCGGACCGGCTCAGAACGCGCCGTGCACCCGCGCCCCAATCACGTTGGCGGGGCCGCGGTCGCGATTGTAGCCGGGATTGCCGATCCGTTGATAATCGAGCGTCAGCTCGAATCCACGGGTCGCGGCGAGCTTGTAGAAGGCCTCGCCGATATATTCGTCCCCCGGATGCGGCAGCCGGCCGTCGCCGACCAGCACACCCAGTCCGCCCGCATTGAGATAGCGCTGGTGCGCCGCGCTGATCCCGTTGACGATCAGCGCCGCCCCCACCGTGTCGACGGCGCGGTGCCAGCCCGCACCTTTCAGCGACACGCCGAGCTGCGCCGTCCGATCGATATCGGTGAAATCGTAAGGCTCGATCGCGCCGTCGGCGACCCCGGCGCGCGCGAACAGCCCGAGCGTATCGGTGACCGCCTGCTCGCCGTTGACGCTCGCGCCGAGCCGCGTCCGCCGCGCCCGCACGAGCGCGGTGTCGGCATCGCCGCCGGTCGCCGCCGCCAGCGCCAGCGCCAGCGCATCGTCGAACCGGCCAAACTGCCCGCGGTTGCGGAACAGCGTCAGCCGCAGCGCCCCGTCGTGACCATTGATCTGGTGGCGGTGCTCGATCTCGCCATCGACCTGATATTGCTGGAAGCGCGTCTCCAGCGTCTCGCCATTGGGCACCTTCGACAGGTTGAACAGGCCGAGCCGCAGCGTCCAGTCGCCGCGATACAATTCGCCCGCGATCCCGGTCGAATAGCCCCAGGCATCCGCGGCATAATCGAAACTGCCCGCATCCACCGCCGACCAGTTGAGGAAGTCGCTGCGCGGATCGTGCGCATAGCTGTTGGTGTCGAACACGTCGCCGACGCCGAACTTGCCCGCGGTCAGCACCAGCCGGTCGCTGTCGCGCGTGCCGGCGAGCTGGTTCATCGCGCCGGCCACCGCCTCGCGCCCGCCGCCCAGCCCGATCGTCTGACGGAAGAACAGCCGCTGCAACCGGAGATACGGGCGCTTGCGTCCGACCTTATACGCCTCCGCGCTCGGGAAGCCCGCGGCGCCCAGCGTGTTGGACAGGCCGAACCCCTGGTCGATTTCCGGATTGATCCAGAGTTCGCCGCCGCGCCATGGCCGCACCCCGGCATAGAGCGTGACGTCGACCGTCTCCTTGATCTGCCGCGGCGTCAGGCTGTTCGTCCCCTCATAGGGCGAGGCGAAGCCGGGCGTGCCCTGCAGCACGCCGGTCACCTGGCCGTGGATCGCCCAATCCTGATCGGTCACCGCGGGCTCGGCGACCGTCTGCGCCCGTGCCGGGGCGTGGAGGGTCAGGCCGACGAGCGCACAGGCGCCCACCAGCAGGGTTGCGATACGAGTCATGTTGGTCCCCCTAGAAGCGCTTGATTACAATTGGTGGGTCAGCGCGAGCTGACCGATACGGATCAGCACCAGCCCGCCCGCGACGACGAGGTAGAGGCGCAGCACCGTCAGCCATAGTTTGTCGCCCCGCCGCAGAGCTGCCGGGGCCAACGTGTCGAGCGGCGGCATCCGCCAGTCGTCGCGACCGGTGCGATCGATCGGTGCGGCACGGACCGGCGCGACCAATTGCTGCACGCCCAACCCGAGCAATGCGATGCCCAGCCCGCCGCCGAGGATCCACAGCATCGCGCCCGCGCCGAGGTCCGGCACCAGCACCGATGCGGTCAGGATCACCGAGAGCAGCACCAGCACCGCGATCACCGCTCCGGTGAACAGGTTGAGCCAGCGGCCGTTGCGCCATGGCCCCAGTACCGCTTTGTCGTTGCACAGCAGCAGCAGGAACACCGTCGCGCTCGGCAGCAGCACGCCCGCCAGCGACTGCACCGCATTGGTCAGCAGCCCCAGCGGCGTTCCCGGGATCAGCACCAGCGCCGCCGCCACTGCGATCAGCCCGGCGAAGACGAGGTAGAAGGCGATCGAATCGCGGGGCGAGCGGTGCAGCGAATGGCGGATGCCGAACGTGTCGCCGATCGCATAAGCGGTGCTCAGCGACACCGCCGACGCGCCGATGATCGAGGCGTCGATCAGCGCCACCGCAAACAGCACGCCCATCAGCCGCCCGCCGTGCGCCGCGATGCCGCGCGCCACCGCGCCGGCGTCGGTGAAATGCCCGGCCCCGGCGGTCCCGGCGAAGGCGGCGGCGGTGAACGCCATCATCGCGACCCCGCCGACGATGACGACGGCGATGCCGACCCACAAATCGATGCGGCTATAGGCCATGAACCGCGGCCCGATCCGTTTGTCGATCAGATAGCTCTGCTGGAAGAACAGCTGCCACGGCGCCACCGTCGTGCCGACGATCGCGATGATCAGCAGCATCACCTCCGACAGCCTGCCGTGCGCGGGCAGGCCGGGGATCAGAACGTCGTGGGCGATCTGCCCGGCCGGCGGATGGATGGTCAGCGCGACCGGGATCAGCAGCAGCGACCCGAACACCAGCACCATCATGAACCGCTCGAAGCGGCGGAAGCTGCCGGTGCTCGCCGCCGCGACGATCAGCACCGCCGCCACCGCGACGCCCGCCACCTTGGGCACGCCGAGATGATCGAGCCCCAATGTGATGCCGATGAACTCGGTGACGATCGTCAACGCGTTGAGCAGGAAGAGATCGATGACGCTGAACGCGCCCCAGAAGCGGCCGAACCGCTGGAAGATCAGCCGGGCGTGACCGACCCCGGTCACCGCGCCCAGGCGCAGCACCATCTCCTGGTTGACGTAGAGCACCGGCACCAGCAGCAGCAGCGTCCACAGCAGGCTGGTGCCGTAATTCTGCCCGGCCTGCGTATAGGTGCCGAACGCACCGGCGTCGTTGTCGCCGACCATCACGATCAGGCCGGGACCGATGATCGCGGCCAATGTCATCAGCTTGCGCCGCCAGTTCGGGCGGGTGCCGGTATCGTCCCGGGCGATCGTACCGAAGGCGCCGATGATGTCGCCGAGATGGGCGTCGTCGAGATGGGCGGTGGCGCGCGGCGGCGCCCCGTTCAATGCGAGGTTGGTCATGGCACGATCTCCGCGTGCGTCGTTCGATAAGGCGGCTAGGGGGGAGGGGCGGCGCTCAGGCCGCCGCGGTTCGCCGCTCGCGCAGGTCGCGGTCGTGCTGCAGGCGGCACGCGGCCAGCCGGATGCGACGGTTGAGCGGCTCGCTACGGCCGGCGTCGGCGCGCGGATCGGCGCGTCGTATCGATAGGATCATGGCGACCTCCTTGGTCCGGATAATTGGGTCCGGCCGGGAGGGACGCCGCCGCGCTTAGGCGGTGGGCGTGCGCTCCCCGACCGGGGCATGTCCGGCGACGTGGATCAGCGGAGCGGCGCTCCTACTGTCCCCTTCGCTGGACACAGGCGTAGATCGGGGTTTCATCATCGTCCTTCGTCAGGCGAGCGGGAGATCCGCTCTGTCGACTCGCGTCCGCCGCGATGCCGATGGACGCCACATACCCCTCCGGAGTATAGGTTCAAGTCCAAAATGGAGCAGGCATGAGCCACGTCGAAAAAGAGAAGAAGAAGCTGCTCAACCGGCTGGCCCGGCTGCGCGGACAGATCGCCGCGATCGAGCGCGCCGTCACCGAGGATCGCGAATGTGCGCGGGTGCTGCAACAGGCGACGGCGTGCCGCGGCGCGCTCGACGGCTTCATCGCGGAGGTGATCGAGGATCATATCCGCGAACATCTCGTCGACCCCGCCGCCGCCGACGACAGTCCCCGGCGCCGCGCCGCCGACGAACTGATCGACATCGTCCACGCCTACCTGACGTGAGCGGCTGATTGAGCAAGCGACGATTGCAGATCGCAATTCACAGCTCAAGGTTTTCGTTTTTGTAACAAAATCGGAAATCGTTCTCGTGCAGGATCTTGCAAGGCATATTCTTCAACATCCCAGAATAACCGCCTTCGCTCCTATACAGGTTTAACCTTTCGTTATCGTTTGTTACGGCAATCGCGCCCCGGTTAACTCGAACCGGGGGCGGTAGAATGCGTAAATGGGTATATCTTTTGGCAGCGGCTGGCTGCGCAGGAGCGATCGGCCATGCCGAGGCGCAGGGGTTGCGGGGGCTGGCGCCGACGACCAAGCAAGGCGAACAGGACAAGGCCAAGCCGGCCGTGGCGGAGAATACCTCGGACATCGTCGTCACCGCGACGCGGCGTTCGCAGCGATTGTCGAACGTGCCGATCGCCGTGAGCGCCTACGGTACCACCGCGCTCCGTCATTCCGGTGCGACGGATATCCGTCAGATGGCGCAGCTCGTGCCGTCGCTCTTGGTCACCTCCACCGGCTCGGAAGCCAATGCCACCGCGCGCCTGCGCGGCATTGGTACGGTCGGTGACAATCCCGGACTGGAAAGCTCGGTCGCGGTATTCATCGACGGCGTCTACCGCAACCGCACCGGCTCGGGCCTCAACGATCTCGGCGAGGTCGAACGGATCGAAGTCCTGCGCGGGCCGCAGGGCACGCTGTCGGGACGCAATTCCTCGGCGGGCGCGATCAGCATCTACACCAAATATCCCGAGTTCAAGTTCGGCGGCTACGGCGAGGCGAGTTACGGCAATTACAATGCCGTCCGCCTCGCCGGTGCGCTGACCGGTCCGGTGCTCAAGGATACGCTCGCCTTCCGCGTCGACGGCGTCGTCGCCAGACGCGACGGCTTCTACACCGACGTCGTCAACAAGACCGACTATAACGATCGCAACCGCTATTTCGTCCGCGGCCAGTTGTTCTTCAAGCCGAGCACCGACCTGTCGCTACGCCTGATCGGCGACTACACCTATCGCAACGAGAAATGCTGCGGCGCGGTCTATGTCGATACGCGCGAGAAATACGATCCGACGCCGGGCGTGGCGGGTGATTTCGCCGTTTCGCCGCAGAACCGCATCGTCTCGGTCATGCAGAGCCTCGGCGCCATCCTGCCGAGCGCGGGCGATCCCTACAATCGCCGCACGGTCGCCTCGCCCGGACGCGCCTATGCCAACGTCACCAAGGATTACGGCATTTCGTCGCGCATCGGCTGGACGATCGGCAGCGTGCAGCTCATCTCGATCAGCGCCTATCGCGAATATCAGGCGGGCGACGCCGCCGATCCGGAATACAGCAGCCTCGATATCGGCTATCGCGCCGACGACGGCAACGCCTACCGCCGGTTCCGCACCTATACGCACGAGACGCGGCTGAGCGGCGGCCTGTTCGACAACAAGCTCGACTGGCTGGTCGGCGGCTATTTCGCCCACGAAGGGCTCGAGGTCGCCGACAATTTCAAGCTGGGCACGCAATTCGGCGCCTTCGCCTCGTGCAGTCTGGTCGCGCGGCTGAGCGCCAATCCGGCGCTGCGCGATCCGGCCCGCTCGGGCTGTCTCAGCACTGCGGGCCGTACCGCGCTCACCGCCGCGCTGGGCGGAACCGTGGTCGGCGGTCTCGATCGGCTGAGCACCGCCAACAACGTCGGCGCGCTGCGCGACGTGTTCGATCAGACCAGCACCAACTACGCCTTCTTCACGCACGACATCCTGCGCATCACCGATACGCTGAGCCTCACCGCCGGCCTGCGCTACACGCACGAGCACAAGGTGCTGAACGCCTCGCTCAACAGCAGCAACAGCGTCTGCCCGGCGCAGCAGGCGGCGCTCGCGTCGGCGCAGACGGACGCCGACCGGACGCGCCGCACCATCGCCGCGGGGCTCGTCGCGATCGTCTGCGCGGGCAATTCGACCACCGCGCTCAACGGCGTTCCGCTGAAGGACTCGATCGGCGAGGGCCAGTTCACCGGCACCACCGTGCTGTCATGGCAAGCGACGCCGAGCACCTTGCTCTACGGCTCCTACGCCCGTGGCTACAAGGCGGGCGGCTACAATCTCGCCCGGTCGGGCCTCGCCCTCGGCAGCACGCGCGCCAGCGACCTGCGCTTCGATCCGGAAACGGTGCAGGCGTTCGAGCTGGGCGTCAAATACAGCACCGAGAAGTTCAGCGCCAACCTCGCCGGGTTCCGCTCGTCGTTCCGCGACTTTCAGCTGAACACCTTCAACGGCAGCGCTTTCGTCGTCCAGAACATCGGCGCCTGCGACGTGTCGCTGAACGGTGCGGATCGCGACGACAGTTCCGCGTCGGGCGCCTGCACCGGCAAGGTCGGTACCGGCGTCGTCACCCAGGGGTTCGAACTGGAGGCGGGCGCCTATCCGACGCCAGACGTCACTTTCAACCTCGGCTATACCTACGCCCATACGCAATACCGCGACGATCTGGTCGGCAGTGCCGCAGGCGCGCCGCTCACCGCCGCCCTGTTCATGCTTCCCGGCCACCAGATGTCGAACGCACCGCGTCACGTCATCACCAGCGCGGCGACATGGACGCCGGCGATCGGCGGCAATGGCCTCACCGCCCTGTTCTACGTCGATAGCCGCCTGACCAGCGACTATAACACCGGCTCCGACCTGTTCGCCGAGAAGGTCCAGGACGGCTATGTCCTGGTCAACGCGCGGATCGGCATCCGTGGCCGCAATCAGCGCTGGGCGCTCGAATTCTGGGGCCAGAACGTCTTCGACACCAACTACCAGCAGATCGCCGCCGCCGCCTTCCTGCAGGGCAGCGGCAGCCAGTCGCAGGTCCAGCAGTTCGGTGCGCCGCGCTATGCGGTCGGCAATGCGCTGACCACCGCGTTCCTCGCCGAGCCGCGCACCTACGGCGTAACGCTCCGCTCACGCTTCTGACCTGCCCGTACCACCCGGCTATCGAACGGACTCCACATCTTAGCGGCGTGACGAATGCGTCGCAGGCGCAAGCCGGGGCCGACGAGCAGCTATAATAGGAAAACCAACCCGTCGCTGGGACCGATCGGCGAGAGCATGGGCACCGACGGGGATGGTGGAAGCGACGGCGCCGTACGCCGGCGTCAATCCGCGACGTGAGATCGCTCTCATCCTGCCCCGAAGGAACGACGACCATGAAGATACCGCGCAAACTCGGCCTGTCCTTTCTGGCGATCAACGCGTCCGCCGCGGTCGTGATGCTGGTGTTCCTCGCCAACATCCTGTCGATCCAGCGCTCGACCGAGCGGAACAACGTCAGCCAGACGATCTACGCCAAGGCGCTGACGCTGGAGACGTCGATGCTGCGGCAGAACAGCCAGTTCCGCGGTTTCCTCGTCACCGGCGATCCCAGCTACCTCAAATCCTACGAAGAGGGGCGCAAGGAGTTCGACGACACCGCCGTCGATCTCCAGCGGCTGCTCACCGACCCGGTCAAGCTCAATCAGGTGCGCAGCGCCAATCGCGAGGCGCTCGCCTGGCGGCGCGACTGGGGCGACCGGCTGATCGGCTGGGTCAAGGCCGGCCGTCGCGAGGAGGCGGAGGCCGCGGTCCGGGCCGCCGGCGACAAGGTGCTGGTCAGCAAGGTCGCGCTGCCGCTGCGCGACCTGCGCAAGGCCGAGACCGAGGAAATGGAGCAGAACGCCGCCAGTCAGGATGGCGCGATCCGCACCGCGCTGATCACGCTGGTGATCGGTGGCATCGCGCTGATCGGGATCGCGATCACGCTCGCGATGATGCTGAGCCGCCAGCTCGCCCGGCCGATCACCGCGCTGACCGAGGCGATGGCCGATCTCGCCAGGGGGCGTCACGACATCGCGATCACCGCGACCGACCGGACCGACGAACTCGGCGACATGGCGCGGGCGGTGACCGTCTTCCGCGATGCCGCCAGGGCCAAGCTCGCCGACGATCGCGACCGCGATGCGGCACGCGAGACGATCGGCGTGGCGCTGCATCGTCTGGCGGAGGCCGATCTCACCGTCCGCATCACCGACGTGCCCGAGGCCTTCCAGAGCCTGTCGCGCGACTTCAACGGCGCCACCTCGAGCCTGTCGCGCGTGCTCGGCGAGGTGCGGGGCGGCGTGCTGGCGATCACGCACAATTCCGAGGAGATCAGCCGCGCGACGCTCGATCTGTCGCAGCGCACCGAACAGCAGGCGGCAGCGATCGAGCAATCCGCGGCGGCGCTCGACGAGGTGACCAAGTCGATCCGCGAGGGCGCCGGCGCGGCGATCGGCGCGAGCGGCTCGATGACCGAGACGCGCGGCGAGGCGGAGCGCGGCGGCGCGGTCGTCAAGGAGGCGATCGGCGCGATGCAGGGCATCGAGAAGGCGAGCAAGGAGATCGCCGAGATCATCAGCCTGATCGACGGCATCGCCTTCCAGACCAATCTCCTCGCCCTCAACGCAGGCGTCGAGGCGGCGCGCGCGGGCGATGCGGGCCGCGGCTTCGCCGTCGTCGCGCAGGAGGTGCGCGCGCTCGCCCAGCGCTCGGCCAATGCCGCCACCGAGGTGAAGAACAAGGTGACCTCCGCCTCCGTCCATATCCGCACCGGCGTCGATCTGGTCGATCAGACCGGCCAGGCGCTGGCGCGCATCATCGAGCGCGTCGGCACGGTCAGCGTCGCGATCGACGCGATCGCGACCTCCTCCGATCAGCAGGCCAAGAGCCTCGGCCAGATCAACGTCGCGATCAGCGAGATGGACACGATGACGCAGGAGAATGCCGCGATGGTCGAGGAGACCTCGGCGGCGGCGCGGCGGCTGGCGGAGGAGGCGGACCATCTCAACCAGTCGGTCGGCGCCTTCGTCATCGATCATGAACCGGCGCTCGCGGCACCGCCGCCGCCGCCGGTGCGGGTTCTAACCCCGTCGAAGCCCAAGGTCGGTCGCCTGACCAAGGCGCCATCGCGTCCGCGCCTCGTCGCCAATGGCGATTGGGATACGTTTTGACCGTCCTGACCGGGATGATCGCCACGCCTGACGACGCCGCCGACCGCGGGCCGCTGCGACGGCAGGCCGCCGCGGTGCGCGAGATGGGATCGAGCTTCGTCGCCACCGTGCTGGAGGCGGCGGAGCGCCAATTGCATCAGGCGCCGCGCACCGCCGCACTGATCGCCGCCTGGCCGCGCGACGTCGCCGCCGATGCGCTGGCGATGCGCTTCAACGCCGCGCTGCATGCGGTCGCGCGCGGCGAAACGCTGCCCGCGCTCGCCGCGCTGTATCGCGATCAGACGGGCGATTTTGATCGCGTCATCGGCGAGGCGCTGGCGGTGGCCGACGACGTCATCGTCGAATGGATGCGCGACCCGCCGCAGACCAACGAGGTCGGCCGCACCGCGGCGATCATGGCGGCGCTGATGGTCGCGCGCGCGCATCACGACATGCCCTGCGACCTGCGCGAACTCGGCGCCAGCGCCGGGCTCAACCTCAATCTCGATCGCTATGTCTACGACCTCGGCGGCCGCACCGTCGGCCTGGCGGGATCGCCGGTGCGCGTCGCGCCGGCGTGGCGCGGCGCGCCGCCGCCGGTCCGCCCGGTCGAGATCGTCTCTGCGCGCGGCGTCGACCTGCGCCCGGTCGACGTCGGCGACGCCGCCGCCCGCGCGCGGTTGATGGCCTATATCTGGGCGGACCAGCACGATCGCGCCGCGCGGCTCGCCGCGGCGCTGGCGATCGCCCGCGAACGGCCGCCGCAGGTCGATGCGGGCGACATCGCGCTCTGGCTGCCCGATCAGCTCGCCCGGCCGCAGCCGGAGGGGCGCTGCCGGATCATCGTCCATTCGATGGCGCTGCAATATCTCGATCCGGTCCGCCGCCAGACCGTCGAGGCGGCGTTTCGCGACGCGGGCGCGCGCGCCACCGCGGCGCGCCCGCTCGCCCGCATTGGCTTCGAATGGACCACGCCGCGCGATGCCGTCCATTTGTCGCTGACCGTCTGGCCGGACGGGGGCACGCATCATCTCGCCACCTGCCACGCTTATGGCGCCTGGATCGACTGGCACGGCCCGACCGACTGACCGTCGCTATTTCTCGACGCATCGCTGTGCCGCACGCGCGACTGGTGCGTTCGACGCAGCAATGCCAAGGAGGATGCCGCGCGTGATCGATCTTGCCGACTTCGAAAAGACCAAGGCCTATAAGGGCCATTACAAGCGCGATCTCGCCGCGTTGCAGGACCGGCTGGAGCGCATTCTCGTCGCGCATATCGTCCACGACCGCCGCGCCGTCGTGATGTTCGAGGGCTGGGACGCGGCGGGGAAGGGCGGCATCATCCAGCGTCTCACCGCCGACTGGGATCCGCGTCACTTCGCCGTCCACCCGATCGCCGCACCGACCGACGAGGAAAAGGCGCACGACTTCCTGTGGCGTTTCGGCCGCGCGCTGCCCGCGCCCGGCGACATCGCGATCTTCGACCGCAGCTGGTACGGCCGCGTCCTCGTCGAGCGCGTCGAGGGCTATGCCAGCGAGGCGGAGTGGCATCGCGCCTATGAGGAGATCAACGCCTTCGAGGCCGATCTGATCGCCGGCGGCACCACGCTGATCAAGCTGTTCGTCCACGTCTCTCAGGCCGAGCAGGACCGCCGGCTCGAGGACCGGCTCGACGACCCGTGGAAGCGCTGGAAGACCGGCCTCGACGACTATCGCAACCGCGCCCGCCGCGCCGATTATCTGGCGGCGATGCACGACATGTTCGCGCGCACCGACACCGGCGGCGCGCCGTGGACGGTGATCAACGGCAACGACAAGAAGGCCGCACGCATCCACGCGCTCACCGCGATCGCCGACCATCTCGAGGCGAACGTCGACATGACCCCGCCGGCGCTCGACCCGGAGGTGGAGCGCGTCGCACGGGCGGCACTGGGCCTCGACTGACGGTTAGAAGCTCGCCTCGTCATAGACGCGCGACAGGTCGCCCGCCCATTCGCCGTGATAGCGGTCGAGCAGCACTTGCGCGGGCACCTTGCCCGATCGCACCACCTCGCGCAGCGGGTCGAGGAAGCCGGTCTCGTTGTCGCCCATGCCGTTACCGCGGCCCCGCGCGGCAAGACCGGCGTGGGCGATGTCGAGCACCTGCCCGGCGATATTGCCGAGTCGCCCGCCACCCGGCAGCGGCGCGTCGAGTGCCAGCTTCGGCACCGCCGAACGCAGCGCCTCGCGATCCTCCATCGACCAGTCCTTGACGAGGTCCCACGCCGCGTCGAGCGCGCCCTGGTCGTAGAGCAATCCGACCCAGAAGGCGGGAAGCGCGCAGATCTTGTTCCACGGCCCGCCATCGGCGCCGCGCATCTCGAGGAAGGTCTTGAGCCGCACCTCCGGGAAGGCGGTCGACAGGTGGTCGTTCCAGTCGTCGATGCTCGGCTTCTCGCCGGGCAGGACGCTGAGTTCGCCCTTCAGGAAGTCGCGGAACGACAAACCGGCGGCGTCGATATAGCTGCCGTCGCGATAGACGAAGTACATCGGCACATCGAGCATGTAATCGGCGTAGCGTTCGTAGCCGAAGCCGTCCTCGAACACGAACGGCAGCATGCCGGTGCGCGCCGGATCGGTGTCCGACCAGATATGGCTGCGGTACGACAGGAAGCCATTGGGCTTGCCCTCGGTGAACGGCGAATTGGCGAACAGCGCGGTCGCCATCGGCTGCAACGCAAGCCCGACGCGGAACTTCTTCACCATGTCGGCTTCCGAAGCGTAATCGAGGTTGACCTGGATCGTGCAGGTGCGCAGCATCATATCGAGCCCCATGCTGCCGACCCGCGGCATATGGCGCAGCATGATCGCATAGCGGCCCTTGGGCATGATCGGCAGCTCGTCGCGGCGCTTGTCCGGCCACATGCCGAGCCCGAGGAAGCCGATGCCGAGCTTCTCGCCCGCGGCCTTGACCTGTTCGAGATGCCGCCCCGTCTCGGCGCAGGTCTGATGCAGATTGTCGAGCGGCGCCCCCGACAGTTCGAACTGCCCCGCCGGCTCGAGGCTGACGCTGCCGTCGGCGCCGTTGAGCGCGATGATCTTGCCGCCCTCCTCGACCGGCTGCCAGCCATATTGCTGGAGCTCGTTGAGCAGGTCGCGGATGCCGCCCGGCTCGTCCCAGCTCGGCGCGGCATGATCGCTCTGGCGATAGACGAATTTCTCATGTTCGGTGCCGATCCGCCAGCGATCGGCGGGCTTCTCGCCACGCGCGAAATGCGCGATCAGCTGGTCGCGCGACTCGATGATGGGCGAGGTCGTGGCGCTCTCGGTCTTGGTCGTCATGATCGCGCCCTTACGCGGGGATGAACGGCGGCGCCAGTCAGTCTTCCTGCCAGTCCCCGCAAGCCGCCATCCATAAGGAAACCGCCGCCGCCGCGGCGGTATCCGCACGCAGGATCCGGGGGCCGAGTCCGATCCCCACCGCCTGCGGCAACGCGCGGATCGCGGCCCGTTCCTCCTCGGTGAAGCCGCCCTCCGGCCCGATCAGGATCGCCGCCGGCCCGCGCCGCGCCCGCATCGCCGCGAAGGCGGGCAGCCCGCCGGTCTCGTCGGCGAAGAATAGCGTCCGCTCCGCCGGCCAGTCGCGCAGCAGCGCCGCCAGCTTCACCGACTCGGCGAGCACGGGCAGAGCGGTCCGCGCGCATTGCTCCGCCGCCTCGATCATATGGCTGCGCAGCCGGTCGAGCTTGGGCCGGTCGACGATCGTCCGCTGCGTCACCACCGGCACCAGCCGGTCGACGCCCAGTTCGCACGCCTTCTCGACCAGCCAGTCGATCCGCCCCTTCTTGAGCGGCGCCGCGCACAGCCACAGATCGGGCACCGGCTCGCGCCGCCGCAGCCGTGTCGACACGTCGACAATCAGCTCGCGCTTGCCGACGCTGGCGGCGGTGGCGAGCCATTCGCCGGTGATGTCGTCGAACACTTTCACCGGATCGCCCGGCGCCATCCGCATCACCGCGACGAGATAATGCGCCGCCGGCCCGTCGATACGCAGCGGCCCCGGCGCCAGCTCGGTCTCGACGAACAGCCGCGGCGTCGATTGCGGCGGCCAGGCAGGGGTGGCGGTCATGATCCTCTTTTGCGGCGTTGCCGCGCCCATAATTTGCGTGCGACGATCCAGGCCAGCAACGCCGCCGCCGCCACCGCGACGACGGCGACGGTAATCACGCCGGCGACGCGCAGGATCGCCCAGAAGAGCGCCTCCACGAACCGTCCCACCGCTACCGACAACCCGATCATCCATTGCGATTGCCGCAAGTCCGCCGCGATAGCGAGGCAAAAGCACGCCCGCACCCTTGCCCGCGGCGGCGATTGCGCGGCAAAGGCGGGCCATGTCAGCCGAGATCGTCCCCGACAGCGAACACCGCGGCCTCGTCGGCCGCCTCCCGCCGACCGCGCGCGGCCTCGCGCTGCTCGCCCGGCTCGACCGGCCGATCGGCTGGTGGCTGCTGTTCTGGCCGGGGGCGTGGGCGGTGGCGCTCGCCGGCGGCACGCTGACGCGCTGGCCGCTGATCCTGTGGATCCTCGCCGGCAGCATCGCGATGCGCGGGGCGGGGTGCGTCTACAACGACATCGTCGACCGCGACCTCGACGCACAGGTCGCGCGCACGCGTGCGCGGCCCATCCCGAGCGGGCTCGTCTCGCTCAAGCTCGCCTGGATCTGGCTGCTCGTCCTCTGCCTGATCGGCCTCGTCGTCCTCGTACAGCTCCGCCCGCTCGCCGCCGGCGTCGCGCTGGCCAGCCTCGCCCCGGTCGCCGCTTATCCCTTCATGAAGCGGATCACCTGGTGGCCGCAGGCGTGGCTCGGCCTCGTCTTCTCCTGGGCGGCGCTGGTCGGCTGGAGCGAGGTCGCCGGCGACCTGTCGCTGCCGATGTGGCTGCTCTACGCCGGCTGCATCGTCTGGACGATCGGCTACGACACGATCTACGCGCTGCAGGACCGCGAGGACGATGCGCTGATCGGCGTCCGCTCGTCGGCGCTGCGCATGGGCGCGCACGTCAGGGGCGGCACCGCACTGTTCTACGTGCTGGCGCTCGCCTGCTGGGCGGCGGCGATCTGGCGCGTCCGGCCGGACCCGGTCGCCTTGCTCGCGCTGCTCCCCGTCGCTGCGCATCTCCTCTGGCAGGTCGCGACGCTCCGCCCCGACGACGGCGGCAATGCGCTCGCCCGCTTCCGCAGCAACCGCTTCGCCGGCCTGCTGATGTTCCTCGCCTGCGTCGTCGTGGGGACATCGGCGGCTGGGTGAGGGGGCGATTGCCGCTGTCTATCCCGCGCCGACCCGCGTCATGGCATCCAGCCATCCCCGGACCGCAGCGATCTCCGGCCGCACCGCCGCAGCGCGCGTCGTCAGGACATGATAGGAACCGCCGTCGATCACCGGGCCGAACGGATGGACCAGCAGCCCCGCCGCCAGATCGGGCGCCGCCAGCGTCAGGCTGCTGACGACCGCGCCATGACCGGCGATCGCTGCCTGTAGCGCATGGCCATCGTCGGTGAAGCGCGGCCCGGTGGTGATCGGCAGCCCTTCGATCCCGGCGAGCCGCGCCCAGCTCGCCCAATCCGGGCCGGCGACCGGGCTCGTCCATTCCGAATGGAGCAGCGGTACGCGCCGCAGATCGTCGGGCGTCGCGACGGCCAGCGCGGGGCTGCACAGCACGCCGACGCGCTCGGCCAGCAACGGCGTCGCGACGAGGTCGCCGAACGGGCCATCGCCATAGCGTATCGCGATGTCCGCGCCTCCGCTGGTAAGATCGACCAATAGGTCGCTGGCATGCAGATGCAGGTCGATCGCCGGATGCGCCGCCGCGAAGCCGCCGACCGCTGGGACGAGCAGCCGCGCCGTGAACAGCCGGGTTGCCGACACGACCACTGCCGTCCGCGCACGGGCGCGGCGGAGCTGCGTCACGCCGCGGGCGAACGCATCGAAGCCGTCGCGCAAGACGGGATAGAGCATTGCCCCGGCGGGGGTCAGCGATACCCGCCGCACATGGCGGACGAACATCGCCTGACCCAGCGTCTCTTCGAGCAGGCGCACCTGATGACTGATCGCGGTCGGCGTCACGCCGAGCTCCGCCGCCGCCATGCGGAAACTGAGATGTCGCGCGGCAGCTTCGAACGCGCGCAGCGTCGCCAGTGGCGGGAGATCGCGGCGGCTGACGATGGATGAAGGCACCTCAGTTACCCCCTGAGCAATTCGCGTTCGTCGCTGACGAAGCGGAACGATAAACTAGCGGCATCATGGATGAGGACAATATGACGATGTACAGCGATGCCGATAAGCCCCGCCGCCTGCTCCACATCGATGCGAGCGCCCGGTTCGGCCGTTCGGACGGTCAACCCCACGGCTCACACAGTCGACGATTGTCGCATCGCTTCGTCACGAGGTGGCAGGCACGGCGACCTGCAGATATCGTCCTAAGCCGCGACATCGCTGCCCATCCGCCGACACCTGTCGACGCCGCCTGGATCGACGCGAGCTTCACGCCGGTGGAGCGCCGCTCTATCGAACAGGCCGCGCGTCTGCGCGAAAGTGACGCGCTGACTGAGGAGCTTCTCGGTGCCGATCTGCTGGTCGTCGGCGTCCCCATGTACAATTTCGGGGTGCCGTCGCAGCTGAAGGCGTGGATCGACAACATCGTGCGGGTCGGCCTTACCTTCGGCTTCGATCGCTCGCGCGACGGCGAACCCTATTGGCCGATGCTGCCCACCGGCAAGCGGCTCATCATCCTCACCGCGCGCGGCGATCACGGCTATCGGCCCGGCGAACGGCTCGCCGGCATGAATCTCGTAGAGGCCGGGCTGACCGTACCCCTCGGCTATATCGGCCTCACCGACAGCCGGACCATCGCGATCGAATATGACGAATTCGGAGACGAACGCCTCGCCGCCTCGATCGCCGCAGCGGAAACGGCGGTCGACGACCTGGTCGATGCGCTCGGCGCGACCGAAGGCTGGGCCCTCCCTGACGACTGATCGTTCCCGCTATGTCCTACACGGCGTCGTCACCGTATACTGCCGGCCATGTCGCATCCGGTCTTCTCCCATCATTGCAAAAACGGAAACGATGGAGCCGGATCGTTTCCGTTAAGGTGTCCATCTTGTCCACGTTGCCTTAATTCGCCACAATTGCGGGGCCTAGCATCCCGCCGGCTGGCCCCCTAAGTCGGAACGATGCTGACCCCCGATCAGGCGCGCGATCGCGCCGCCGATATCGTCGCCCGTGCCGTCCGTGCCGGAGCCGACGCCGCCGATGCCGTCTTCGCCGCCGACGCCTCGCTCGACCTCTCCGTCCGCCTCGGCGCGCTGGAGGATGTCGGCCGCTCGGAAAGCGAGGAACTCGGCCTGCGCGTCTTCGTCGGCCAACGGTCGGCGAGCGTCTCCACCTCCGATCTGTCGACCGACGCGACCAATGCGCTAGTCGAACGCGCCGTCGCGATGGCACGCGAGGCGCCCGAGGATCGCTGGGCCGGGCTCGCGCCGCAGGACCGGCTGATGCACGGCGCACCGCCGTTGCTCGACCTTGCCGACGGCGACGAGCCGACCCCGGCCGAATTGCGCGAATGGGCGCTGGCGGCGGAGGATGCCGCCCGCGCGGTGCCCGGCGTCACCAATAGCGAGGGCGGCGGCGCCAGCGCGTCGCGCTCGATCTGGGCATTGGCGACCAGCCACGGCTTCGCCGGCGCCTATGCCGCGACCGCCTACAGCTTGTCGGCGAGCGTGCTGGCCGGCGATGCCGCGACCGGCATGGAACGCGATTATGCGCACCACGCCGCCCGCAAGCGCGCGCATCTCGACAGCCCCGACGCGATCGGCCGCCGCGCCGGCGAACGCGCCGTCGCGCGCCGCAACCCGGGCCGCGTCGCGAGCGGGCCGATGCCGGTGGTGTTCGACCCGCGCGTCGGCTCGTCGCTGCTCAGCCATCTCACCGGCGCGATCTCCGGACAGGCGATCGCGCGCAAGACCAGCTTCCTGCTCGACGCGCTCGGCACGCAGGTGTTCGCCAGCGGCGTGTCGATCTGCGACGATCCCCATCGCCCGCACGGGCTGCGCTCGCGGCCGTTCGACGGCGAGGGGCTGCCGGTGTCGCCGGTCGCGATCGTCGAGAACGGCATGCTCGAGACCTGGCTGCTCGACAGCGGCTCGGCGCGGCAATTGGGGTTGGAGCCGACCGGCCATGCCGCGCGCGGCGTCGGCGGCGGCCCCGGCGTGTCGCCGAGCAACCTCTATATGGCCGCCGGCATCGTCCCCGTCGCGACGCTGATCGCCGACATCGCCGATGGCGTCTACGTCACCGAGCTGATCGGGCAGGGCATCAACGGCGTCACCGGCGATTACAGCCGCGGCGCCGCGGGCTTTCGCATCGTCGGCGGGCAGATCGCCGGCCCGGTCGCGGAATTCACCGTCGCCGGCAATCTCAAGGACATGTTCCTTGCGCTCACCCCCGCAAACGATCTCGAATTCCGTCACGGCATCAACGTGCCGACGGTGCGGGTCGACGGCATGACGGTCGCGAGTGGCTGAGGCGATCGCCGACCTGACCGCCGCGGTGGTCGCAGTGACGCGCGAGGCGGCGGCGATGGCGTTCGCCCGCTGGCAGACCGACTTCGCGCGCTGGGAGAAGACGCCGGGCAGCCCGGTGTGCGAGGTCGATCTCGACGTCGACCGGATGCTGCGCGCGCGGCTCGCCGGGCTGCTGCCCGATGCCGGCTGGCTGTCGGAAGAGACGGTCGACAGTCCCGACCGGCTCCGGCGGTCGCGCGTCTGGGTGGTCGATCCGATCGACGGCACCCGCGACTATATTCGCGGCCGGCCGGGCTGGGCGGTGTCAGTGGCGCTGGTCGATGACGGCGAGGTGGTGCTCGGCGTGCTCGACGCCCCGGCGCGCGACGAGCGCTGGCATGCGACGCGGGGGCAGGGGGCGTGGCGCAACGACGTGGCGCTCCACGCCGGCGACCGCAACGTGCTGGCGGGGGCACGCGTGCCGACCGATGCGCTCCCCAAGATCGACCGGCATCTCACCGCGGTCCACAAGCCCAATTCGATCGCCCTGCGGATGGCGATGGTCGCCGCCGACGAGGCCGATCTGCTGACCACGCTGCGCTGGGGCAACGAATGGGACATCGCCGCCGCCGCGCTGATCGCCGCGGAGGCGGGCGCGACGGTCAGCGACGCTCTGGGCGCGCCGCTCCGCTACAACAAGCCCGATCCCACCGCATTCGGCGTGATGGTCGCCGCGCCGGGCATCCATGCCGAGGCCCTGGCCTGGCTGGCGGATCGCGCTCACGCCGCATTCGGCCACTGAGCCGTGCCGTTCCAATTGGTTGATCGGCCAACGGAACATGCAACGCCTGCGTAACGTTTTATTCCGCACGACGGCCCGTTGGCCGCTCGCCTTGGAAGGGAAGCCGTACGATGTTGTGGACGATTGCCGTAATCCTGCTGATCCTCTGGCTGCTGGGCTTCTCGCTCCACATCGCCGGTGGTCTCATCCACATCCTGCTGGTCGTCGCGATCATCGTCGGCCTGATCCAGCTGTTCACCGGCCGCAAGGCACTCTGACCCCCGGCGACGGCCTCCCGGGAGGGGGCCGTCGCCGTCCTAATCAATGCACGAAGCGCGCGACCACGTCGCGATAGCTGCGGCTGACCTTCACGCTGGCGCCCGAGTTGAGCACCAGGAAACATTCGCCATTGGTGTGCGGC
Source organism: Sphingomonas sp. 2SG (assembly GCF_005503285.1). NCBI lineage: Bacteria > Pseudomonadati > Pseudomonadota > Alphaproteobacteria > Sphingomonadales > Sphingomonadaceae > Sphingomonas > Sphingomonas sp. 2SG. The sequence goes on along the minus strand of NZ_SCMZ01000003.1, from coordinate 113,785 downwards.
TTGACCTGCTTGACGAGGTCGAGGTTGACGATCGTCGACCGGTGCACCCGCTGGAAGCGCCGCGGATCGAGCCGCTTCTCCAGATCCTTCATCGTCTCGCGCAGGATCAGCGTGTTGTCGCCGGTGTAGATGCACATGTAGTCGCCCGCCGCGTCGATCCGCTCGATCGTATCGACGTCGACGCGGAAGATCTGGCCGCGATCCTTGATGTTGATCAGCTTCTCGAAGCGATTGGCGCTGACCGCATCGCCGCCCTCGACCATATCGGCCGCCGCCTCGGGGGCATGCTCCGCGAGCACCTCCTTGAGCTTCTCGACCTCCTCGACGCCGCGCTTCTCGGACAATCGCTGCCGCACCCGCTCGATCGTATCGGCGAGCCGCGCCTCCTCGACCGGCTTCATCAGATAGTCGACCGCCTGCGCCTCGAACGCGCGCAGTGCATGGTCCGAATAAGCGGTGACGAAGACGAACAGCGGCGGCTCGACCTCCATCAGCCCCTGCACCACCGAAAACCCGTCGAAACCCGGCATCTGGATATCGAGGAAGACGAGGTCGGGCTTGTGCGTCTTGATCGCGCGGATCGCCTCGCGGCCGTTGGAGCATTTCTCGATGATCTCGATATCATCATGCGCCTGGAGCCGGAGCTCCAATCCCTGGATCGCGAGCGGTTCGTCGTCCACCAGGATGGTTCTGATCGTCATGCGGCCTCTCTACTCAGATCGTCGAGCTGGAAGGGAATTTCGATCTCCACCGAAAAGCCTCCAGCCGGCGCGGTACGCGTCTCGAAGCGGTGGTCCGGGCCATAGGCCTGGATCAGCCGCTCCCTAATATTGGGGAGACCCACGCCGGTTGAAAGGCTTGGCATCACACGGCCGTCGAGCAAACCCGGTCCGGTGTCGGATACGCCGATCTGCACGCGATCCCCGGCGAGCCGCACGCGAACGCAGATTTCGGCGCCTTCCTCCTGCGTGCTGACCGCATATTTGATCGCATTCTCGACCAGCGGCTGGAGCAGCAGCGACGGCAGCCGCGCGCGTTCGGCCGCCTGATCGATCTCGAACACCGGCCGCAGCCGCTCCTCGAACCGCATCTTCTCGATCTCGAGATAGAGTTTCAGCGTCTCCACTTCCTGCGCCACCGTGACGTGCGCGGTCGGCTCGTTGGCGAGCGTATAGCGCAGGAACGACGACAGCCGGCTCAGCATAGCATTCGCCCGCTCGGTCTGTTTGAGCAGCACCAGGGTCGAGATCGAGTTGAGCGTGTTGAACAGGAAATGCGGGTTGAGCTGGTAGCGCAGCATCGCGAGCTGCGCCGACGACGCCTGATTTTCGAGATGCTGCATCTCGTCGATCTGCTGCTCGACGATCAGGTAGAAATTGATCCCGAAATACAGCGCCGACCACCCCGCCATCACCGTGAAGGCGACATAGAAGGAGACGAGCAGCCGCGGCAGCGTCACGCCGGGCTGGCCGTTCTGGATCAGCGACCAGGTGAAGGCGTCGAGAAAGGCGAAGAACAAGGTCGCCGCGGCGAAGGCAAGGACGGTCAGCAACAGCCCCGGCGCGCGCGCCAATCCGCGGAAATAGCCGTAGAAGGTCGAGAGCAGCAGCGTGACGCAATAACCGACGATCGCCTCGACGATCACCGGGATGATCGCGTCGAGCGACAGATTGGTCAGCGTCGAGGCGCCGCGCAGCAGCAGATAGCCGGTCCAGCCGACCGCCTGCAACGTCCAGAAGGCGCGGCTTTTGTTCTCGAAGAACGGACGCACGTTGAGCGCCGGGCGGGATGGGGCGGGAAGGGTCGCCATGTCGGGGCGTCTCTACACGGGTGATCCCGCCGGTGCAAAAAAGAAGGGCCGCCGCTCCCGAGGGGAGCGGCGGCCCAAGACGTTGCTAGTCGGGATAGCGGATCAAAATGCCGTGTTGATCGACATGATGAAAGCGCGTGGGCTGCCGATCTGAACGAACGGGATGGTGTTATTGACCGAAAGGGTCGAACCGCCCGTGAATCCGCCAACGTAGAATTTGTTGAAGGCGTTGACGACGTTAAGCTGCAGATACGTCTTGTTGTTGCCGCCGATGCCGATCCAATCAAGCGCCAGACGCGCGTCAAAGTCGACGACCGTATAGCCCTTGGCATAAGAATCCCAAGTCTGGACCAAGATGCCGCGCGTGCCGGTGTACGTCGCAGGCACGTCGTTCACCGTGGGGCAAACGGTGTTCACGAGTGCGACCGTGCAGCCGAAGTTGCCGAGATTCTGGTCGTTAACGTAACGGCGGCCGGTGCGTTTGGCCTGTGCGCCGAGTTCGAGGGGGCCCAGCGTCGCCTGAATACGGCCGCCGAACGTGTATACGGGCGCACCGGATTCGCGCTTACCTGCGGTCTGGGCGAGGATGGGCGCACCCGCGACGGTACAGTTATTGGTCGTATTGGCTGCGGTCAGCGTCGTCGGGCAGCGGCCGATCTCGACGTCGTTCTTGATCTCCGACTTCAGGTAGGAGCCGTAGACGTAGAACAGCAGCTCGTTGATCGGACGATAAGAAATGTTGCCGTCGATACCATACTTATCGACGCGTCCGAGGTTGCGGTAGATCGTCTGCTGGGTGTCGATGTCGTAGGAGCTTGCCAGACGATTCTGGAAGCGCGTGTACCAAGGGCCGACCGAAGCCTGGATGCGGCTGCTCGCGAAACGAAGGCCCGCATCGAAATTGTCGGTAATCTCAGGCGTCGGGTTCGCGGCGTTGGTGTTCTGCGGATAATAGAATGCCTGATACAGGTTGTCCGTGCCCGGGACCTGAATGCCCTTCGAGTAATTGCCGAAGATCGAAAAGGCATTGCTGATTTCGTACGTCAGACCGCCCGCCGGTAGGATGCGATCATATTTGTAGACGCGGTTCTGCGGCGCCGCGAAGCCAGTTATCGTCGGGGCGGTTGCGGTGCCACCAACGACATAGGGGTTGGCCGTCGCATACGCCGTGTTCTGTCCCGGAGTGGCCAAACAGTCGACATTGCCGCCCGCCGAGGTCGAGAAGCAATAATTGGTTAGATCGCGCTTGAACCATTTGCCGGTCACCGACGCTTCGACGCGCAGCTTGCTGTCGAAGAAATTACCGATGTATTGCGCGAAGCCCTGGTTCAGGATCGCCTTCGAAAAGCGGTTGCGCTTCTGCACGATGCCGCCGTTGGTGGCTGCGAGACCGTTATTGCTCGGGAAGACGTCGAACGGAATGCCGTTCGCCTGAAGGTAGCCGAGCTCGCCGGTCTGGCGATGGCGGCCATAATCGAGCGTGTAGCCGACACGCAGGCTCTGCGTGTCCGAAAAGTCGTAACGCAGCGATGCGATGACGCCATAGCGGTTGGTCACCGTCTGGCTGGGCGCAAGCAGCGTGATCTGATCGAGCACGTCACCATCGCCGTTCAGGTCACGCCCGAAATAATACTGGCCGCCGATAAAGCCGTATTGCGGCGTGCTGATCGCCGGCAGTGTGGACGTCGCCGCGCGGGTGTAGCCGCTTTCACGTGCCGTGACCGTGCCGCCGCCGTTCGCCTTGGTGTATTGATACGAGGGATCGACAAAGAGCGTCAGCTTGTCGTTTAGCGTGAATCGTGAGTTGACGCGGATGTTGGCCGTGTTCGAAGGGTTGTAGCGCTCGTCGAAGGTGGTGCCGCAGCCGCTGCCGTTATTGGACGCGCCGGGCACGTTGACGATCGCCGGCGTGTCGGCGACACCAGCCTGCGGCTGGTCGATCTGGCAGCGACCCACCGAATACGGCAATTCGTCGCGGCTGTTCGGGAAGCGGCTAAGGTTGCTCGTTCCTGCAACGCGGGTCGCGCCGGTGACGAGAACCGGGGCGGCGGCATTGGCACCGGTGCCGCCCGTCGAGGTGAAGACGTTCGTATCATAGCGCAGCGGTGCCGAGCCGAAGAAGTTGTTGCGATTCTGGTTGTAGTGGCCGGCAACGGAGATGAAGTCCTTGCCGCTGCCGATCGGCTGATAGACCTTCGCGTTATACTGCTGCTTGTTGATCTTGCCGAAATTGTTGAACACGACGTCGTTGGTCGCGCTCGAGCCCGAGAACCATGCCTTGGTGCCGAATGGGGTGAAGACGCCCGTGTTGACCAAGCCGAACACGCGGAAGAAGCTGTAATCGCCGATCGAGCCGACCATCCGGGCGCCGAGATCGTCGGTCGGGATCAGCGTGCGATAGTTCACCGTCGAACCTGATGCCGAGGCGGTCGGCGAGTCCGGGTCGGTCGATCCGAGATTGACATTGACCTGCTCGATGAGCTCGGGATCGAGCTGCTGGTTGGAATAGATCGCGTAGTTACCGGTATCGTTGAGGGGAATACCGTCGAACGTCTGGCTGATGCGGCTGCCGTCGAACCCGCGAATGGTGAGCGTGCCGCCTGCTGAGCCGAAAGGATCGTTGTTCTGGAAGCTGACGCCGGGCAGCTGGTTGATGATGTCGTTCACCGTCTGGCCAGGCGTCTGGTGCGAGATGAAGGTCTGATTGAGAACCTGCTTGTTCTTCGCCGTGTTGGGGATGTCGACGCCGCCGACACCGGTCTCCCGCGCGCCGGTCACGACGATGTCAGTGCCCACGTTGTCTGCTTCGGACGATCCTGTCGACTGAGCGGAGGCTGCGGCTGGAATCATGAGCGCGGCCAAGGCCACGCCGCAAGCGAATGTCGTGCGCATCGAATAAGTCCCCTTTGAGCGTCTGCTCGGAATCGCGGCCGGCTGTTTGCCGTTGCCGCGGCCCTTGGGTGCCTAATATTGCGAGTTTGTGACATTCGCGAGCCTGACGATGGTGCTGCGATGCTTCGATATTTTGCGTTGCAAAAAAGCCACGCCGGTGGCGATCAGATCATGCCGGTCCGGCCACGATTTCAACCCATTGCGCCTCGCTGATCACGGTCACGCCGAGGTCGCTCGCCTTCTTGAGCTTCGACCCCGCATCCGCGCCAGCGACGACCAGATCGGTCTTGGCCGACACCGACCCCGAGACGCGCGCGCCCAGCGCCTCGGCCTGTGCCTTCGCCTCGTCACGCGACAGGGTTTCAAGTTTGCCGGTGAACACCACGGTCTTGCCGCTCACCTGCGACGCACGCGTTTCCCAAACCAATTCGGTCGGGCGCACTTCGCGCAACAGGTCGAAGACGACATCGCGGTTGTGGCGCTCGGCGCAGAATCCGATCAGCGCGCCGGCGACCTCGGGACCGATCCCCGGCGTCTCGATCGCCGCGACGAGCAACCGGTCGCGGCGCAGGACGAACTTGCGTTCGGTCTCGCCGATGACCGGCTCGATCCGATGGTGGAGGAACACCGCGTGGCGCAGCATCGCGCCGAGCGCGCGGATCGAGCGATAGCGGCGGGCGAGGTCGCGGGCGGTGATCTCGCCGACGTGGCGGATGCCGAGCGCGAACAGGAAGCGGTCGAGCGCAATCTCGCGCCGCGCGGCGATCGCCGCGACCAGATTGGCCGCCCAGGTCCGCCCATCCTTCTTGCGCGCGGCGAGCTGGTCCTCGGTGAGACGGAAGATGTCGGCGGGCGACTGGATCAGGCCGTCGGTGAAGAAGGCCTCGATCAGCGTCGCGCCGAGCCCGGTGATGTCGAAGGCGTGGCGCGAGACGAAGTGGATCAGCCGTTCGACCCGCTGCGCCGGGCAGATCAGCCCGCCGGTGCAGCGATAGACGACCTCGCCCTCGTCGCGCTCGACGGTCGATCCGCAATCGGGGCAGCTGCGGGGGAAGGGCCAGGCGGGGCGGTCCGCCTCCGGCGTGAGGTTGCGGACGATCTGCGGGATGACGTCGCCGGCGCGCTGGACGACGACGCGATCGCCCTCGCGCACGCCGAGCCGCTCGATCTCGTCGGCATTGTGCAGCGTCGCATTGGTCACGACGACGCCGCCGACGGTGACCGGCGCGAGTCGCGCGACCGGGGTCAGCGCACCGGTGCGACCGACCTGGATATCGATCCGCTCCAGCGTCGTCTGCGCCTGTTCGGCGGGGAATTTGTGTGCGATCGCCCAGCGCGGCACGCGGCCGACGACGCCGAGCCGCTCCTGCCAGTCGAGCCGGTCGAGCTTGTAGACGACGCCGTCGATGTCGAACGGCAGATCGGCGCGCTGCGCCTCGATCCCCGCATAGGTGCGCAGGACGTCGGCCGCATCGCCCGCGACGGCGATATTGGGGGTCAGCGGCGTGATCAGATCGTCGTCGGCGACGCGAAAGCCCCAGTCGCGGACATGCTGGACCATCGCCGACTGCGTCGTCTCGGGCAATGTGTCGTGATCGCCCCAGCCCCAGGCGAAGAAGCGCAGCGGCCGGGTGGCGGTGACGCGCGCGTCCTTCTGGCGCAGCGAGCCGGCGGCGGCATTGCGCGGGTTGGCGAACTGGCGCGCCTTTTCGGGGTCCTCGGCCTCGTCGAGCAGGCGCCGGTTGAGCGCGGTGAAATCGGCCTTCGCCATATAGACCTCGCCGCGGACCTCGAACACCGCCGGGGCGTCGGCGGGGAGGCGGTGCGGGATGTCGGCGATATGGCGGACGTTGGCGGTGACGTCCTCGCCGATCCGGCCGTCGCCGCGGGTGAGGGCCTGTTCGAGCACGCCGTCGACATAGCGCAGCGAGCACGACAGGCCGTCGATCTTGGGCTCGGCGGTGAGCAGGACCGGCTCGTCGGCGTCGAGCCGCAGGAAGCGCCGGATACGCGCGACGAACTCGACGACGTCCTCCTCGCTGAACGCATTGTCGAGGCTGGTCATCGGCCGGGCATGCGGCGCCTTGGCCAGATGCGCGGCGGGGGCGGCGCCGACCTGCCGGTTCGGCGAATCGGCACGGACGAGCTCCGGGAAGGCCGCTTCGATCGCGGCGTTGCGCCGGACCAGTGCATCATAGGCGGCGTCGGAGATCTCGGGCGCATCCTCGGTGTGATAGCGCTGGTTGTGATGGGCGATCTCGGCCGCGAGTGTTTCGAGCTCGGCGGCGGCATCCGGCGCGGTCTTCGGCAGGTCGGTCATGGCAGCGGGGTAGGGGAGCAAGGGCCGGTCGGGCAAGGCTCGCCGCGACGGGCAGACCCCGTCATCGAATATCTTGCTGTAAAACCGCAATAATCTTCCTCGATCGATGAACTATCGGGGCGTGCGGGAGCTTTTCCTACGAACGCCTTCCGGAGCCCTGCCATGACCGATCAGACCAACCGCCGCGACCTGTTCAAGGGTGCCGCCGTCGTCGGCGCCGCTGCCGTCGCCGGATCGGCGATCGCGCAGACCGGCCCCGCCGCGGCGCCGGCCGACCCGCGGACGAAGTTCACCAACCAGCCTTTCCCCGAACAGAAGCAGAAATGGCCGGCGTTGCAGCGCGAGATGAAGCCGGTGCCCGACTGCGGCGAAGCGAGTTACCGCGGCTCGGGCAAGCTGACCGGGCGCAAGGCGCTCGTCACCGGCGGCGATTCGGGCATCGGCCGCGCCGCGGCGATCGCCTTCGCGCGCGAGGGTGCCGACGTCGCGATCAACTATTTCCCGACCGAGGAACCCGATGCGCAGGACGTCGCACGACTGTTGCGGGCGGAGGGGCGCAAGGTCGTGCTGATCCCCGGCGACCTGACCGACGAAAAATTCTGCCGAGACCTCATCGCCCGCGCCAATCGCGAGCTCGGCGGAATCGACATTCTCGTCAACAATGCCGCCTATCAACAATCGAAGCAATCGATCGCCGAAATCACCGCCGAGCAATTCGACCGGACGATGAAGACCAACGTCTATGCGATGTTCCACCTCAGCAAGGCGGCGATCCCGCTGATGAAGCCGGGTGCGGCGATCATCAACACCGGCTCGGTCAATTCGGTCGCGCCCGAGGAGGAGTTGCTCGATTACGCCTCGACCAAGGGGGCGATCCTGATCTTTACCAAGGCGCTCGCCAAGCAGCTCGGCAAACAGGGTATCCGCGTCAACATGGTGGCACCCGGACCGATCTGGACGCCGTTGCAGGTCGCAGGCGGGCAATTGCCCGGCAAGATGCACGAATTCGGGCAGGACACGCCGATGGGGCGGGCGGGGCAGCCGGCGGAGCTCGCCGGCCTCTACGTGGTGCTGGCGGATAGCGGCAACAGCTTCACGACGGGCAGCGCGTTCGGCGCCAATGGCGGCACGGGCGCGATCTGACCGGGAAGCGCGGGGCCGATTCACCGGCCCCGCGGTCAGGCCGTTTCGAGCAGCCGTTCCGCCTGTGCGCGCGCCTCGTCGGTGACGGTCGCGCCCGACAGCATCCGCGCGATCTCCTCGCGCCGTTCCGCCTCGTCGAGCACGCGGACGCCGGTACGCGTCACTATGCCGTCGTGGCTCTTGGCGATCAGCAGATGCTCGGCGCCACGCGCGGCGACCTGCGGTGAGTGGGTGACGACCAGCAATTGGGTATGTTCGGCGAGCCGCGCCAGCCGCTCGCCGATCGCGCTCGCGACAGCGCCGCCGACGCCGCGGTCGATCTCGTCGAAGATCATCGTCGCCGCGCCGCCTTCCTCCGCCAGCGCGACCTTGAGCGCGAGGATGAAGCGCGACAGCTCGCCCCCCGAGGCGATCTTGGCGAGCGGCGCGAAGGGCGCGCCCGGGTTGGTCGCGATCTCGAACTCGACCCGATCCTTGCCATGCGACGACCAGCCGTCCGGCGCATGCGTGGCCACGACGGTGCGGAAGCGCGCTGCGTCGAGCTTCAACGGCGCCAGCTCGCCGGCCACCGCCGCGTCGAGCCGTTCGGCGGCGGCATGGCGCCGCCGGGACAGGATGTCGGCGGCGGCGTCGTAATCGGCCCGTGCCGCGGCAACGGCGGTCTCCAGCACGGCGATGCCGTCCTCGCCGGCTTCGAGCCGTTCCAGCTTGGTGCGAAGATCCTCGGTCAGCGCCGCGAGTTCGTCGGGTTGGACGCGATGCTTGCGCGACATGCCACGCAGCTCGAACAGGCGTGCCTCGTCCTCCTCCAGCGCGCGCGGGTCGAAGGCGAGGTCGCGTCGCGCCTCGGCCAATTGCTCTTCGGCAACCGTCGCCTCGATCACCGCGCGGTCGATCGCGGCGAGCGCCTCGCCCAGCGCGGCATGATCCTCGGCGATCCGTTCGAGGACGCGTGCCGCCTGGCGGAGCTGCGCGAGGCCGCCGTTCGATCCTTCGAGATAGTCGTCGATCGCGGCAAGCTCGTCGGCGATCTTCTCGGCGCGCTGCATCCCGCGCCGCTTGTCGGCCAGTGCTTCTTCCTCGCCGGGCTCGGCGGCCAGCGTGGTGAGTTCGCCGACCGCATGTTCCAGCCATTCGCGATCCCGCGCCGCGGTCTCGATCTCGGCACGCGCGGCGGCCAGCTTGGTTTCCGCCGCGCGCAGCGTCGTCCAGGCGCGCGCGGTGTCGCCCGGATCGACCCGGCCGAAGGCGTCGAGCAAGGCGCGATGGCCGCGCGGATTGAGCAGGCCACGATCGTCGTGCTGACCGTGGATCTCGACGAGCATCGGCGCCATCTCGCGGAGCAGCGCAGCGCCGGCGGGCTGGTTGTTGACGAAGCCGCGGCTGCCGCCGTCGGCCTTGACGATGCGGCGCACCAGCAACGGCTCTCCCGGCTCGATCTCCACGCCATTGTCGTCGAGCAACGCGGCAAGCGGGCCGTTCGGCGGATCGAAGGTCGCGGTGACGACCGCCTGGGTCGCGCCATGACGGACGAGACCCGTCTCGCCACGGCCGCCGAGCGCCAGCCCCAGGGCATCGAGCAGGATCGACTTGCCCGCCCCGGTCTCGCCGGTGAGCACGTCGAGCCCGTGCCCGAATTCCAGGTCGAGCGCCTCGATCAGCACCACATCGCGAATGGACAGCGCGGTCAGCATCGCGGTCGATATAGCGCGGCGTTACCGGGATGTTGATCCCTAAACGTTCCGGTCCGTCACGAAAGTGTCGGCCGGCGCGCCGCGATCCATCAGCTCGTCGGCGTCTCGGTGCTCGGCACCGGCCCGCCGGTGGTGCCGCCGGTCGTCCCGACCGGGGTGGGCGCACCGGGGGCCTCGGCCTTGGGCGTCGCGGTGCCCGATTCGCCGGGCAGCGTCTGTGCCTTCGCACCAGGCGTGCCGGCCGGGATGATCGGCTGCCCCGCCGGGATCGGCGCAACGGGCTTGACCGGATGCTTCTGCATCAACTCGTAAGCGTGATTGTACCAGTCGCTTCCCGGATAATTGGCGCCGAGCACCGCGGTCGCCTTCTGCGCCTCGTCGGGCAGGCCGACGGCGAGATAGCTCTCGGTCAGCCGCATCAGCGCTTCGGGCGTGTGCGTGGTCGTCTGGAACTTGTCGATCACGGTGCGGAACCGCAGCGTCGCGGCGAGCCACTGGCCGCGCGTTTCGTAGAACCGGCCGACTTCCATCTCCTTGCCGGCAAGGTGATCGTTGACGAGGTCGATCTTCAGCCGGGCGTCGGAAGCATAGCGCGTGTTGGGATAGCGGCGGGTCAGTTCGCCGAGCGCGTCGAGCGCCTGACGGGTGATCTTCTGGTCACGCGTGACGTCGCGGATCTGCTCGTAATAGCTCAGCGCGACGAGGTAATAGGCATAAGGGGCATCGCGGTTGCCGGGATGGACCGACAGGAAGCGCTGTGCCGACTGGATGCTCTGCGTGTAATCCTTGTTCAGATAATAACTGAACGCGCTCATCAGCTGCGCGCGGCGCGCCCAGATCGAATAGGGATGCTGGCGCTCGACCTCGTCGAACAGCACCGCCGCTTCCTTGTAGCGCCCTTGATCGAGCCGCTTGCGCGCGGTCGAATAGAGCGTGCCGACGTCGCGCGCGACATAGGGCAGGTCGGACTTCGCACGATTGCGGGCGCAGCCCGCGACGGGAAGCGCGAGGACGGCGATCAGCGCTGCGGCAAGCGCCTTGGACTGGGGGATACGCATCGGCTAAGGCTCTTAGCGTAAGGCCGCCCGTGCGAACAATCCCCCCTGTCGCACGTTGGCGCCGAGTTGATACGATCACGAAAGGACCCGCATGCCTGCTACCCTGCTCCACACCCATCGCGTCGAAAAGCCATGGGGCCGGCATGATCTGGGCTTCGGGTTCGAGGATGCGCCCGCCGACGGCGAGCCGATCGGCGAAATCTGGTTCCAGGAGCCGGGTGACACGTCCCCCGACCTGCTCATCAAATATCTGTTCACCGGCCAGAAACTGTCGGTGCAGGTCCATCCCGACGACGAGCAGGCGCATGCCCGTGGCCTGCCGCGCGGCAAAGACGAATGCTGGACGATCCTGGCGGCGCGTCCCGATTCGACGATCGCGCTCGGCCCCAAGGCGCCGATCTCTGCCGAGCAGCTGCGCACCGACGCGCAGGACGGTTCGATCGAGGACGATCTCGACTGGGTGCCGGTCAAGGCGGGCGATTTCTATTATGCGCCATCAGGCACGATCCACGCGATCGGCGGCGGGCTGACGCTGATCGAGGTGCAGCAGAATAGCGAGACCACTTATCGCCTGTACGATTATGGCAGCGACCGCGAATTGCACCTCGATGACGGCGTCGCGGTGGCGCATTTGACCCCCTATCAGCCGATCACCTCGCCGGGCGCGGCCGGGGAGGGGCGGACGATCCTCGTCGAGGGGCCGAAATTCGTCCTCGAACGCTGGTCCGCCGGCAGCCATGACGTCGCCCTGGCCGAAGGGCAGACGGGCTGGCTGGTGCCGATCAGCGGCTCGGGCGAGGTCGCCGGTACCGCCTTCAAGGCGGGCGAATGCCTCACCGTCAGCGGCAGCGAGACGATCACCACCAGCGCCGGCGCCGACCTGCTGTTCGCCTATCCGGGCACCCGGCGCATCTGAACGGACGGGTCGGGAGAAAGCTTTAACTTCGAGTGGTTAGTACGCGGGTCATGCTCCGCGTACTGACGCTCTCGACCTTGTTTCCGGACGCTACCCGACCGAACTTCGGGATATTCGTCGAACGGCAGACGCGTGGCCTCGCCACTGCCGAGGATGTCGAGGTTCGCGTCGTCGCGCCGATCGGCCTGCCGCCCGGTCCGCTGGCGCTGATCCATCATGCCGACAAGCTGACGCTGCCCTTGCACGAGATATGGCACGGGTTGCCCGTCCATCGGCCGCGTTTCACCTCGATCCCCGGCGTCGGCGGGCGTTGGCACGCACACCATCTGGTCCGCGCGCTCGTGCCGCTGCTCGACGACATCCGCACCGACTTCGCCTTTGATGTCATCGACGCCTCCTTCTTCTTTCCGGACGGCCCGGCCGCGGTGGCATTGGGCGAGCGCTATGGCGTGCCGGTGTCGATCAAGGCGCGCGGCGCCGATATCCACCATTGGGGCACCAGCGGCCCGACCGCCGCGCAGGTCATCGCCGCCTCGCACGGCGCCGACGGCCTGCTCGCGGTCAGCGCCGCCATGCGGACGGACATGGCGGCGCTCGGCATGCCGGAGGAGCGTATCCGCGTTCATCTCACCGGTGTGGATCTGGCACGGTTCCGGCCGGTCGCGGACCGCCCGGCCGCGAGGACGGCGCTGGGGCTGACGGGGCCGCTGGTGCTGTCACTCGGCGCGCTGATTTCACGCAAGGGCCACGATCTGGTGCTCCGGGCCGTGGCGGCCTTGCCGGGAGTCGCATTGGCGATTGCAGGCGATGGACCGGAGCGCGCGCGGCTGCTGGCTCTGGCCGACGAATTGGGATGTGCGGATCGCCTGCACCTGCTCGGTGCGGTGCCGCACGGCGAACTTCCGGCGATCTGTGCGGCGGCGGACGTCATGGCGCTGGCCTCCACGTCCGAGGGGCTGGCCAACGCATGGCTGGAGGCGCTCGCCTGCGGGACGCCGATCGTCATCTCCGATGCGGGTGGTGCACGCGAGGTCGTCGCCTCACGCGCCGCCGGGCGCATCGCGCACCGCGATCCGGCATCGTTCGCCGTGGCGATTGCCGACCTGCTCGCGGCGCCGCCGGAGCCGGAGGCGGTGCGCGCCACCGCGTCGGCCTTCACCTGGGAGGCGAATACCGCCGCCTTGGTCGATCATCTACGCGGGCTCGTTCGCCACGGCCGGCGCAGGACGATCCGGACGCGTCAGGCGTCGAGCGGGTAGAGCGCCGCACCGATCACGCGCCCCTCGCCACGCAGCACGCCCCAGGCGCGCGCGGCGGCACGGCTATCCATCGCCTCGACGCCGATCCCGCGATCCTCGAGCGCGCTGACCAGCGCGACCGGCGGCCGCACCAACGTCGCCCCGGTGCCGATCAGGATGAACTCCGGATCGGCGTCGATCAGCAACTGCAACGCATCCTCGCCGAGCACCGAAAGCGCCGGCGGGGTCCATTCGACCGACGTCTCATGCGTCATCAACAGAGCGCGTGCCACATGCTCATCATCGACGCGAAACCCACTGCCGACGAAGCCGCGGACGATCGGGCCGCCGGTCTGCGCGTCTGCCTGCATCCGCATCGCCTCAGCCCTCGCGCGGGCCGACGCGCTCCGCATTGTCGGCGACGCCGCGGGTCGGCTTGTCGGCGCCGGTCGGCTCGGCGCGCAGACCCAGCGTAATGAGCAGCGACGACGACACGTAGATCGACGAATAGGTGCCGACGACGATGCCGAGGATCATTGCGGCAGTGAAGCCGCGCAGCACGTGGCCGCCGAGCAGCAGCATTGCGACGAGTGCGAGGAGGATCGTCACCGAGGTCATCACGGTGCGCGGCAGCGTTTCGTTGACCGACAGGTTGATGATCTCGCGCATGTCCATCTTGCGATAGCGGCGCATGTTCTCGCGGATGCGATCGTCGATGACGATCTTGTCGTTGATCGAATAGCCGATGATGGTCAGCACCGCGGCGATGATGTTGAGGTCGAACTCGAACCGTGACAAGGCGAAGAAGCCGACCGTCATCAGCAGATCGTGGACGATCGCGACGATGGTGGAGACGCCGAACTGCCATTCGAAGCGCAGGATCGCGAACAGGCCGATGCCGAGCACCGCCAGCACGACGGCGAGCACGCCGTTGCGGATTAGTTCGCCGGACACCTTGCCGGACACGGTCGAATAACGGCTGAACGTCGCCCCGGGGAAGGCGCGTGCCAGTGCGGTTTCCACCTTCTTCACAACGGCGTTGGTCGCACCTTCGTCCGCACCTTCCTGCACCGGCAGGCGGATGATCAGCGTCTGCGGACCGCCCTGCTGCTGCAACGCGGCTTCGCCGACGCCGAGGCCGTCGATCACCGAACGCACCTTGTTCTGATCGGGCGGGCTGGCGAACTTCTCCTCGATCATCAGGCCGCCGACGAAGTCGACGCCGAAGTTGAGGCCTTTGTAGACGGTCAGCCCGACCGCGATCACGCTCAACAGCAGCGTCAGCCCGAAGGCAAGGCCGCGCAGCCGGACGAAGTCGATGTTGGTGTTGTCGGGTACGATTTTCAGGAGGCGCATGTCTTGGCCTTTCGCCTCAGATGTTGATCGTCTTGGGCTTCTCGCGCCGGATCCACTGCGCGACGAGCATGCGCGTGAAGGTGACGGCGGTGAAGACCGAGGTGGCGATGCCGATCAGCAGCACGACCGCGAAGCCCTTGACCGGACCGGAGCCCAGCGCGAACATGATGATGCCCGAGATGGCATGCGTCATATTGGCCTCGAAGATCGTCCGGCTGGCTTCCTTGTAGCCGAGTTCGACCGCCTGGACGACCGAGCGTCCACGCCGGCGTTCCTCGCGGATACGTTCGTTGATGAGCACGTTGGCGTCTACCGCCGTGCCGATCGTCAAGACGAAGCCGGCGATGCCCGGCAGCGTCAGCGTGCCGTTGAGCAGCGCCAGCACGCCGAGGATGACGAACACGTTGATGACGACGGCGATGTTCGCATAGAGGCCGAACCGCCCATAGGTCAGGAACATGAAGGCGACGACCAGCGCGACCGCGACCGAGCAGGCGAGAATGCCGGCCCGCACCGAATCCGCGCCCAGGTCGGGTCCGACGGTCGATTCCTCGATGACCTTGAGATTGATCGCCAGCTTGCCCGAACGCAGCGCGATCGCGAGCTGGTTGGCACTGTCGACGGTGAACCCGCCGTTGATGACCGCCGAGCCGCCGAGGATCGCAGTCTCGATGTTCGGCGCGGTGACGACCTGATTGTCGACGATGATCGCGAACGGTTTGCCGACATTGGCCTGCGTCACGCGCGCGAACCGGTTGCCGCCCGCCGCGTTGAACGTGATCTGGACGTTGGGCTGATTGGTCTGCTGATCGAACGCCTGGCGTGCGTCGGCGAGCTGGTCGCCCGAGATCATCACCGAGCGTTTGACGGCGATGAAGGGCACGCCCGACGGGTTCTTCGGATAGGGCAGGATCTGGCTGCCGATCGGGGCGATGCCCTTAACGAGATCCGCCGGGTTGGTGACCGTCTGATCGACCAGCTTGAATTCGAGCTTGGCGGTCTTGCCGAGCAGATCCTTCAGCGCCTGCGGATTTTGCAGGCCCGGCACCTGGACGAGGATGCGGTTGTCGCCCTGGCGGACGATGGTCGGTTCGCGCGTGCCGAGCGCGTCGATGCGCTTGCGGACGACGTCGGTGGCGTCTTCCATCGCCGTCTTGATCGCCTGCTGCAGGCCGGCCTGCGTCGGCGAGAGCACGAACCGGCTCGAATCGACGACCTGGATGTCCCATTCGCGCTGGCCGGTCATCCCCGCGCCGCCACCGGTGATGCCGAGCAGCCGCTCGCGCGCGGCATCGACCTGGCTGGGGTCGCGCAGCATGAAGCTGATCTGGTTGTTGCGCGTCGAGACGTCGCCGATGTCGATCCGCGGCGTGCCGTTGCGCATCGTGCCCTGGATCTGTTCGCGCATCGCCTCGATCCGCGTGTTCGCGAGATCCTGCGTATCCGCCTCGAGCATCAGATAGCTGCCGCCCGCAAGGTCGAGGCCCTTGTTGATGCGCGGGTGGAACGGCCAGCTGTTGGTGACGGACTCGGGCAGGAAGCTGGGGATCGACAGCGCGCAGAGCAGCGCGAGCACCGCCCAGATCGACGCTACCTTCCAGCGCGGAAAGTCGAGCATCAGTCGTTCGCCGGCTTCGTATTGAGGCCGGTCACCTCGGCGAGCGTCGCCTTGACGACCCGGATGCGGGTATTCGGGGCGATCTCGACCTCGACGAACGCATCCTCGACCTTGGTGACCTTGCCCATCACGCCGCCGGCGGTGACGACGCTGTCGCCCTTCTTCACCGCGGCCACGGCCTGCTGCAGCGCCTTCATGCGGGTCTGCTGCGGGCGAATCATCAGGAAGTAAAAGACGATGAAGATGAGAAGCAGCGGCGCGAAGCTGATGAGCGAGGCGTACCCGCCGGCATCAGCGGCACTGCCGGCGGTCTGGGCATAAGCTGGAGAGATCAACATCGTATCCGTGCATGGTTGATCGGCGGGGGAAATCCTCCGCACAAGATAATCCGCGCGCTAGCATCGGTTAGGGCGGCGCGCAATGTTGCGCCGCTGCAACGGCTCTTCCCGGCGCAGCATCGATAAAGGCCGCTTGCATCCCCCGGCGGACCCGCCTACAGGCCCCGCTCCGGGATCGATGGCCATGTGCCGACGGTCCCTCGGTCGGGGCGTAGCGCAGCCTGGTAGCGCATCACACTGGGGGTGTGGGGGTCGCAGGTTCGAATCCTGTCGCCCCGACCATTTCATTCGCTCGGGACGGGCGAGCCGGATCGATCCCGCGGGATCTCCAACCAATAACATTACAGATTGCGTAAGCGCCGTCGCGGCGCAGATCTATCGGCTGCGCAGGTGTTGCAGCTCGGCCTGCAGATCGGCGCGGGTCAGTTCGAGATGCTGGATCATGAGCTGCTCGACCGTGTCGCCGTCGCCGTCGAGCCAGGCGGCGAGCAAATCGCGATGTTCGCGGTCGGCACGCGCGAACCGGCCGGCAGGCTCCAGATGCGCGATGACGTAACGTTCGGCGAGCATCGCCAGCCGCTCGATCAACTGGGTCGTCAGCATGCGGTCGCCGGGCCGCACCAGCGCGACGTGGAAGCGGCGATGGCGCACCGCAATTTCGGTGGGCGCGGCGCCGCGTGCCTCTTCGAGCGCGGCAAGTGAGGTCGTCGCATAGCTGCGGTCGTCGCCATCCGCCTCCGCCGCACCGATCGCCGCGGCACGCGGCTCGATCGCCAGGCGCAACGCATAGATCTCGTCCGCCTGTTCCGCCGATAGCGCACGGACCGAATAGCCGCGGTTCGCCTGGCTGTGGATCAGCCCTTCGTGTTCGAGCCGGACGAGCGCCTCGCGCAGCGGGATCTTGCTGACCCCCAATTCCGCGGCGAGCGCATCCTGCCGGATCGGCGCTTCGGCGCGGATCGATCCATCGACGATCCGTTCGCGGACGATTTCGAAGACCTGATCGGAAAGGGTCCGTACGACGATGCTCATCGGCTTGTTTCCCAGCGCGACGATCGCGACGCGTATACGGTCCTCTTCCAGAATCCGGCCGCAAGATCAATATATTGCAAATCGGATCACACCGCAGGCGGCGTTGCCCCCCAGCCCAGGCCGAGCGCTTTTTGCAAGGCGATGAAGTCGCCGGTCAGCCCCGCCGTGCCCGCCGACAGATTCTGTTCGGCAGCGACCCGCTGCCGCTCGGCGTCGAGCGTGTCGATCAACGTCGCGGTGCCGGCGCGGAAGCGTTGCTGCATCAGATCGGCGGCACGATCGGCACTCGCCTTGCTGCGCAACAGGCTGGCGACCGTCTCGCGGCGGTGGCCGAAGCGGGAGAGGGCATCCTCCGCATCCTTCAGCGCGCCGAGCACGGTGCCGCGATATTGCGCCTCGGCCTCGTCGCGCTGGCCCTCGGCCTGATTGATCCGCGCGCGGTTGCGACCGAAGTCGAGGAAGTTCCATTGCAGCATCGGCGCGGCGAGGCCGACCAGCTTGTCCGGGCTGATGTCGGAGAGCTTGGTCCCGCCGAGGCCGATCAGCCCGAGGATGTTGAGCCGCGGGAAGCGCGCCGCGTCGGCAACGCCGACCTGCGCGGTGCGCTGCGCCAACTGGCGCTCGGCCGCGCGGATGTCCGGACGGCGCTTGAGTAAGGCGGCGGGGTCGCCGACCGCGACCGCGGCGGGGGGCAACGGCACTGCGCCGATCGGGCTCAGTCGCGCATCGAGGGCGCCTGGCTCCTGTCCGGTCAAAACCGCCAGCGCGTTGAGGTAGCTTTCGAGCTCGGCCTGAAGCGGCACGATCTGGCCGTTGGTCGACTCGACCTGGCCACGCAGCCGCTCGACATCGAGATCGGAGGCGGCGCCTTGCCCGAACCGCTGCTGGGTAAGCTTGAGCATCTGCTGCTGCATCCGCGCCGCGTCGCGCGCCAGGGCGATGCGGCGCTGGACGTCACGCAGATTGACATAGGCCTGAGCGACGTCGGCGGTGAGGCTGACCTGCGCATCGGCGACGTTCGCCTCCGCCGCCTCGGCCTGCGCGCGGGCGGCCTCGACCGAGCGGCGGCGGCCACCGAACAGATCGACCTCCCAGCTCGCGTCGAAGCCGAGGTTGTAGACGTCGACCGCGCTGGCGCCGGTGTCGCTGCCGCTCGTGCCGCCGAAGTCGAAACCGGGAATGCGCGCATGCAGATAGACTGCCGAGGCATTCGCGCTCGGTGCCTGATTGGCGCGTTCCAGCCGCAGCGAGGCGCGCGCCTGCCGCAGCCGTGCGGTCGCCACCGCGATGTTCGGGTTGGCGGCGAGCGCCTGCGTCTCGAGCTGGCTGAGCAGCGGATCGTTGAGTTGCGTCCACCAGGCGGCGACGCCCGGCGCCGCCGGCGAGGCGAGCGGGCCGCCGCGCTTGAAACCGGCGGGGGCGGCGGTGTCGGCGAGCGTCCTGGGCGGACCGGCGTAATTCGGGCCGACCGTACAGGCGCCGAGCGCCAATGCCGGGATCAGCAGAAGGGAAGGGGAGCGGAGAGTTTGCATCATCGCCTCAATGCATCGCCACGGGGCCGCCCTGCGGCAGCGGGCGGAGGAACAGGACGAGCGGCACGACGCAGCAGATGCCGACCGACAGGAGCCAGAACAGGTCGTTATAGGTCATCACCAGCGCCTCGCGCTGGATCGTACCGCCGAGCGACTGTATCGCGGTGGCGGCGCCGCCGAGCGACCGGCCGGTGGCGGCGAGATAATCCTGCAGCGCGACCGAATTGGCGTTGAGCACTTCGTCGATCCGCCGGCTGTGCAGATAGCTGCGCTGGTCCTGCAACGTCGCGATGCCGGCGAGTGCGAACGAGCCGCCGATATTGCGCGCCGCGCTGAACAGGCCGGCGGCATCGCCGGCCTCCTCTGGCCGCACCGAAGCGATCGCCGCCTGGTTGAGGAAGACGAAGCCGAGGATCGTGCCGACGCCGCGCAGCAACTGTGAATCGGTGAAGGCGCTGCCGACCGATTGCGCGGTCAGCGTCGTGTCGAGGTGGCAGCTCAGCGCCATCAGCAGCAGCCCGGAGGCGACCGCGACGCGGATGTCGAGATGGCGGATCATCAGCGGCACCAGCGGCATCATCAACAGGCTGGGGATGCCGCTGAGCAGCACCACCTTACCCGATTGCAGCGCGTTATAGTCGGCGATCGCCGCCAGGAACTGCGGGATGACATAGCTACTGCCGTACAGCACCATGCCGAGTACCAGCCCCATGATCGCGACACTGCCGAACTGGCGGTCGATCAGCAGGCGCAGCTTGACCACCGGCTTTTCGGCAATGAACTGCCCGGCGAACAGCATCGCGAGCCCGAACACGGTGAGCACGGTCAGCTTGATGATCAGCGCCGACTGGAACCATTGCTCGCGCTGTCCCTCTTCGAGAACGACGGTGAGGCCGCCGAGACCCAGTGCGAGGCCGGCGATGCCGAGCCAGTCCGCCTTGAGCAATTCGCGCAGATGCGGCTTCTGGTGCGGCAGGCCGACGAGGAGCAGCACCAGCAGCACCGCGCCGACGGGTACGTTGAGGAAAAAGGCATAATGCCAGCTGACGTTCTCGGTGAGATAGCCGCCGATCAGCGGCCCGAGCACCGGCCCGAGGATCGCGGTGACGCCGAACAACGCGGTGCCGATCGGCTGTTGCGAGCGCGGCAGTCGCGTCGCGATGATCGTCATCGCGGTCGGGATCAGCGCCCCGCCGGTGATGCCCTGGCCGGCGCGGCCGATGATCATCATCGTCAGCGTCGTCGACAGGCCGCAGACCACCGAAAAGGCGGTGAACAGGATCGATGCGATCAGCAGGAAGGTCCGCAGGCCGAGCACGCGCTCGAGCCAGGCGGAGAGCGGAATGATGATGATCTCGGCAACAAGATAGGAGGTGGCGATCCACGTGCCTTCGGTGCCGCTCGCGCCGATCTCGCCCTGGATCACCGGCAGCGCCGAATTGACGATCGAGATATCAAGCGTCGCCATCAGCGCGCCGAGACTGCCCGCCGCCACCGCCAGCCAGGCGGCAAGATCGGCGCGTTCGGGCGTGGCGGCCCGTGCCCGATTGCCCTGAGCCGCAGGAGCGGCGGCCGCGCTCATTGGCCGCGCCGCTCGTTATGCTGGTCCTGCTCGTCGCGGATGCGCTGCACGCTGCCCTTGGCGGAGCGGGTATCGACGGTGACGTCAACCGACATGCCGGGAACCAGCAGCTTGCGCGTTTCGGGCCCGGCATCGAGCGCGATGCGAACGGGAACGCGCTGAACGATCTTGGTGAAATTGCCGGTCGCATTCTGGGGCGGCAGCAGCGAGAATTGCGCACCGGTGCCCGGCGAGACGCTCTCGACGCGGCCGTGGATTTCGACACCGGGCAGCGCGTCCACGTCCAGCGTGACCGGCTGGCCGACGCGCATCAGGCCGAGCTGCGTTTCTTTGAAATTCGCCTCGACGTAGATCTGCTGCACCGGAACGATCGACATCAGCCGGGTACCGGCCTGGGCGAACTGGCCGATGCGCACCGTCTTGTCGCCGACGCGGCCATCGATACTGGCCCGCAGGATCGTCGCGCCGACATTGACCTTGGCGGCGGCGAGCTGCGCGCGGCTGGCCTCGCCCTGCGCGTTCGCCTGCTGGACCTGCGCCTGCAACGTGCCGACGCGGCGCGTCGCGCTGGTCAGCGCGGCCTGCGCCGAGGCGACCTGCGCATCCGCCTGACGCGCCTGGTTCAGCAGCTGCGACAGCTTTTCACGCGTTTCGGCACCGGAGGCGGCGAGCGGCTGGTAGCGGACGACCTCGGCATGCGCGAAGGCGGCATCGCTGCGCGCCGCGACGAGGTCCGAGCGCGCCTTGTCGATCGCCGCCTGTTGTTCGCGGATCTGCGCGCGCACGCCCTCGGCATTGGCGCGGGCGACATCGATCTGCGCCTCCACCTGCGCCGCCTGCGCGTTATAGTCGCGCGCGTCGATCTGGAGGAGCGGCGTGCCGGCCTTCACCTGCTGGTTGTCGGCGACGAACACCTTGTCGACATAGCCCGACACCTTGGGCGAGATCGTCACCGCATCCGCCTGGATATAGGCGTCGTCGGTGCCCTGCATGAACTTGCCGACGCTTTGATAGCGCACGTACCACAAGACGCCGCCGATCACCGCGACGGCGATCACGATCAGGAGGATGATCCGCACTCGCGGGTTCTTGAGCGGCGAAGGCTTGCTTCGCGCCTGGTCCGAGTCGCCCTGCGATTCGGCGCTATCATCCCGATTTTGCTCGTTTTCGGCCATCAGCTTCATCTTCTTGCTTGGATCGGCGTCGTGATGCTCGCACTTGCAGCATTGTGCAAGACCATTTAATGAGGGTCCTCACATATGTCTGATTGCGAACCCCTTGCCGCCGAGCTGTTCCGGCTTTTCTTCCGGATGCAGCGTCTGATGAACCGGCGGATGGCGGAGCAGGGTGCGTCGCTGGCGCGGACCAAATTGCTGCTGTTCCTATACAAGCGGGGGCCGTCGCGCGCGGCGGACATCGCCGACTTCTTCGATTACGCGCCGCGGACGGTGACCGAGGCGATCGACGGGCTCGAACGCGACGGGCTGGTGATGCGCACGCCCGACGAGCGGGACCGGCGCGTCAAACAGGTGTCGATCACCGACGAGGGGCGGCGGGTGATCGGCGAAACCGAACCGCTGCGCCACGAGTTGATCAATGGCGTATTCGGCGCGCTTACCGTCGAGGAGCGGCTCGCGCTTGCCGGCATGGTCGACACCCTTTCGACGGCGCTCGACACGGAAGAGGCGCGTCCACGGCGATGACGCCTATTGCATCCGGATCGGCCTATGTTAGCTTCTGCACGTCGCCGGAAGAGCGACGATGAGGAGAGGTGCTATGGACCGGTATCAGCCGACCTTGTGCCAATGTGGCTTCGGCATTCTGTGCTGCGCGAGCGGTGCGGCGCTTTCGATCTGCGCGGTGACGTTCGCCCTGTTGGGCTGAGCCGCCCGGCGGTCGCGCTGAACGTCAGCAGCAGCGACCGCCGTTGCGCCCGCCATAGCGGGCTTCCTGCCGGTTGCGAAAGAAGGCCGCCTCGCTCATCACCGGCGCATCGGGGTGCGCCGCCGCCATATGCGCCACATAGGTGCGATAGGACGGCACCCCGACCATCAGCCGGCCGGTCTCGGCGATAGCGCGCAGGATCGTCCCGACGTTCATTCCGCTGCCACTGCCAGCGCGGGGATCTCGCTGACGCTCGGCGCGTCGAGAGGGCGCGCGATCAGGCAGGTGCGGATGCCATAGCCGATGATCGACACCACCACCGCGAGGAACAGCGCGCAGAGCGCCGCGTCGATCCGGTCGTTCATCACGATCCGGCCCATCTCGCCGAGCGACTTGGCGGGCGCCAGCGTCTCGCCGCGCGCCGCCGCGTCGGCGAAACGGCGGGCGTGGGCGAGGAAGCCGACCTTCGGATCGGCGGAGAAGAGCTTGAGCAGGCTGGCGGTCACCGTGCACAGCACCAGCCACGCCGCCGGCAGGATCGTCACCCAGGCATAACGCTCGCGCTTCATCCGGAACAGCACGATGGTGGCGAGCACCAGCGCCACCGCGGCGAGCATCTGGTTCGAGATGCCGAACAGCGGCCACAAGGTGTTCACCCCGCCGAGCGGATCGGTGACGCCCTGGTAGAGGAAGAAGCCCCAGGCCGCGACGCATAGCGCCGTGCCGATCAGTCCCGGGACAAAGGACGTCGAGTTGCGGAAGCGCGGCACCGCGAGGCCGATCAGGTCCTGCAGCATGAAACGGCCGGCGCGGGTGCCGGCGTCGACGGCGGTGAGGATGAACAACGCCTCGAACAAAATCGCGAAATGATACCAGAAAGCCATCATCGCGCGGCCGCCGACCAGATGACTGAAGATCTGCGCCATCCCGACCGCCAGCGTCGGCGCGCCGCCGGCGCGGCTGATGATCGTCGTCTCGCCGACGTCGCGGGCGGTGGCGGCGATCGTCTCGGGCGTGATCGCGAACCCCATCGCCGATACCGCCGCGGCGGCGCTGGCCGGGTCGGTGCCGACGACCGCGGCGGGGCTGTTCATCGCGAAATAGACGCCGGGATCGATGATCGACGCCCCGACCAGCGCCATGATCGCGACGAAGCTCTCCATCAGCATCGCACCGTAACCGATGAAGCGCGCATCGCCTTCGCTGGCGATCAGCTTGGGGGTGGTGCCACTGGCGATCAGCGCATGGAAGCCCGACACCGCACCGCAGGCGATGGTGATGAACAGGAAGGGGAAGAGCGAACCCGACCAGACCGGGCCGCTGCCGTCGACGAACCGGGTCAGCGCCGGCATGCGCATCGGCGGCGCGACGACGACGATGCCGATCGCCAGCGCGGCGATAGCGCCGATCTTGAGGAAGGTCGACAGATAGTCGCGCGGCGCGAGCAGCAGCCACACGGGGAGCAGCGCGGCGACCGCGCCATAGCCGATCAGGATCCAGCAGAGCTGCACCGGCGTATAGGTGAACCACGGCGCCAGACTGGTCGAGGCGGCGACGTTCTGGCCGTAGACGATCGCGAGGATCAGCCCGACGAGGCCGAGCAACGAGACTTCGCCGATCCGGCCGGGCCGGATCCAGCGGGTATAGACCCCCATCAGGATCGCGAGCGGGATCGTCGCTGCGACGGTGAACATCCCCCAGGGGCTGTCGGCGAGCGCCCGCACGACGATCAGCGCGAGCACCGCCAGAATGATGATCATGATCATGAACGCGCCAAACAGCGCGATCGTCCCCGGCACCGCCCCCATCTCCATGCGGATCAGCTCGCCGAGCGATCGGCCGTCGCGTCGCATCGACAAGAACAGCACCATGAAGTCCTGCACCGCGCCGGCCAGCACGACGCCGGCGAGGATCCACAACATGCCCGGCAGATACCCCATCTGCGCCGCGAGCACCGGACCGACCAGCGGCCCCGCACCGGCGATCGCGGCGAAATGGTGGCCGAACAGCACGCGACGGTCGGTCGGGACGAAGTCGAGCCCGTCGGGGTGGCGCTGCGCCGGGGTGGGGCGCGCCGGATCGATGCCGACCACGACCTTGGCAAGATAGAGCGAATAGAAGCGATAGGCGATCAGATAGACCGACACCGCCGCAACGACGATCCACACCGCATTGACGGTCTCGCCACGGGCGGTCGCCACCACCGCGAGGGCGCCGGCGCCGATCAGCGCGACGACGATCCAGCCGATCCTGCTCGCGAAGGTCATCGATCCGTCTCCCTTTGGCGGCGTGCCTAAAGGGGGCGGGAGGAGAGGGCAACCCGCTCCCCTTACGGTCGAGGACGATCAGACGATGCGGTTCGCGACCAGATCGTCGACCACCGCCGGATCGGCCAGCGTCGAGGTGTCACCCAGTGCGGTCACGTCGCCCTCGGCGATCTTGCGCAGGATGCGGCGCATGATCTTGCCCGAGCGCGTCTTGGGTAGGGCCGGCGCGAATTGCAGCTTGTCGGGGCTGGCGATCGGGCCGATCTCCTGCCGCACCCAGGCCACCAATGCGTTGCGCAACGCCTCGTCGCCCTCCCGCCCGGCGTTAAGCGTCACATAGGCGTAAATGCCCTGACCCTTCACCTCGTGCGGCATGCCGACCACCGCCGCCTCGGCGACCGCCTCGTGCAGCACCAGCGCGCTCTCGACCTCGGCGGTCCCCATGCGATGGCCCGAGACATTGATGACGTCGTCGACCCGGCCGGTGATCCAATAATAGCCGTCGCCGTCGCGGCGGCAGCCGTCGCCGGTGAAATACTTGCCCTCATAGGTGGTGAAATAGGTCTGGAAGAAGCGATCCTGATCGCCCCAGACACCGCGCATCTGGCCGGGCCAGCTCTGCGTGATGCACAGATTGCCCTGCGCCGGGCCGGTCAGCACCGTTCCCTTGTCGTCGACGAGCTGCGGCACGACGCCGGGCAGCGGTTTCGAGGCGGACCCCGGCTTCATCGGCACCGCGCCGGGCAGGGGGGCGATCATGATCCCGCCGGTCTCGGTCTGCCACCAAGCGTCGACGATCGGCGCGCGGCCTTCGCCGACGACGTCGTGATACCAGCGCCACGCCTCCGGATTGATCGGTTCGCCGACCGAGCCGAGCAGCTTGAGCGACGAGCGATCGGTCTTGCGGACGAAATCGTCGCCCTCCTTCATCAGCGCGCGTAGCGCGGTGGGCGCGGTGAACAGCGTATGGACCTTATGGCGGTCGACCACCTGCCAGATGCGGCTGGCGTCGGGCCAGGTCGGCAGCCCCTCGTACATCAGCGTCGTGCCGCCGTTGGAGAGCGGGCCGTAGAGCAGGTAGGTGTGGCCGGTAACCCAGCCGATATCGGCGGCGCACCAGAAAACCTGCCCCGGCTTGTAATCGAAGGCGATCTTGAAGGTGAAATCCGCCCACAGCAGATAGCCGGCGGAGGTGTGGAGAACGCCCTTCGGCTTGCCGGTCGAACCGCTGGTATAGAGGATGAACAGCGGGTCTTCCGCCGCCATCGTCTCCGCCGGGCAGTCGCTGCCGACGCCGGCGGCGGCCTCGTGATACCAGACATCGCGCGCGCCCATCGTAACGTCGGCACCGGTCGCCTTGACGACGATGACCGTCTCCAGCGTCGGCGCACGCGTAGCGGCCTCGTCGACGCAGGCCTTGAGCTTGATCCTTTTGCCACCGCGACGGCCTTCGTCGGCGGTGATGACGATCTTCGACCCGCAATCCTCGATCCGGCCGGCGAGCGCATCGGCGGAGAATCCGCCGAACACGACCGAATGGATCGCGCCGATCCGCGCACAGGCGAGCGCGGCATAGGCCGCCTCGGGGATCATCGGCATGTAGAGCGTGACGCGGTCGCCCTTGCCGACGCCATGCGCCTTGAGCACGTTGGCGAAACGGCCAACCTCGTCATGGAGCTGGCGATAGGTGATGCGCCTCGGCTCTTCCGACGGCTCGTCGGGTTCCCAGATGATCGCGACGGTATCGCCGTGCTTGGCGAGATGACGGTCGATGCAATTCGCTGCGACGTTGAGTTCGCCATCCGCGAACCATTTGATGTGGAAGTCGGCCTTGGCGAACGACCAGTCGCCGCCGATCGTCGGCGCCGTGATCCAGTCGAGCCGCTTGGTCGCCTGATCGAGCCAGAAGCTGCCCGGGCTGCTCGCCGCGGCTTCGTAGAGGTCTTCGTATTTCTTGGGGTCGAGGCTGGCGTTGGTCCAGTCGCCGGTGATCGGGTAGATTTCAGGATCGGTCACGCAACGCATCCCCGCCATGATGATGAAGCGGGCGCCGTCGGGCGCCCGCGAGGGTGGATAATGGAGCGGCCGGCAGGATGCCAGCCGTTACCGGCCGAGGAAGGTCAGCAGATCGTTGGTCAGGCGATCGCCGTGCGTGGCGAAGAGGCCGTGCGGCGCGCCGTCATATTCGACGAGCTGGCTGTTCGCGATGCCGAGCGAGGCGGGACGGCCGGCCGCGTCGATCGGTACCGTCTGGTCGGAGGTGCCATGGATGATCAGCGTCGGGACGTTGAACGACGCGAGGTCGGGACGGAAGTCGGTATGGCCGAACGCCTCTGCGCAGGCGAGCGTCGGCTTGAGCCCCGCCTGCAACGCGGTGGTCGTCGCCCAGTCGAGCACGTCGTCGCTGACCGGATGGCTGATCACGCCGACGCCGAAGAATTGCTTGAAGAAGGTGTCGCGGAAGAAATGCGCGCGGTCCTTCTGGATGTTCTCGCCGATCTCGGCGAGCTTGTCCTCGGGCGTGCCGTGCGGATTGTCCTCGGTCTTCAACATGTACGGCACGACCGAGGCGACCAGCGCCGCGGCGATCACGCCTTTGCCGCCGTGGCGGCTCATGTAGCGCGCGACCTCGCCGCCGCCCATCGAGAAGCCGACGAGCGTGGCGTCGGTATCGGCGCCGGTCGCCGCCATCACATCGGCCAGATCGTCGGCGAGCGTGTCATAGTCATAGCCGCTCCACGGCTGGCCCGACCGGCCGAAACCGCGGCGGTCGTAGGCGATCGCCCGGAAACCGGCGTCGGCGAGCGCCATCATCTGCGGGTCCCAGCTGTCGGACGACAAGGGCCAGCCGTGCAGCAGGATGACCGGGCGGCCCGATCCCCAATCCTTGACGTAGATGTCGGTGCCGTCGCGCGTTTTGACGTAGGGCATGAAATCGTCCTCTCGTAGTGTCAGCGCGGTCAACGTGGCGCGCCGCGGGCCGTTCCTCGCCCGGGCTGGCGTTCGCGACGGCCGGATGCCAGCATCGCGGCGAAACACGAATCAGGGGATCAGGTTATGCGTATCTTCGTGGCGGCCTCGCTGCTCGCGCTCGCCGTAGCAGGCTGTTCGGGCGGCGCGCCCTCCGCGACCAACGAGAGCGCGGCGGCGCAACCGGCGCACAGCAACGGCTTCGCGCAATTCCGCGACGGCTTCGTCGAGGGCTGGTTCAAGCTCGATCCGGCCAATGCGGTCTATCAGGGCCGCCACGATTTCGACGGCCAGTTGCCCGACTGGAGCGGCGCCGGGCTGCAACGCCAGTCCGCCTTCCTCCACCACGCCATCGACCGCGCCCGCGCGTTCGGCGATGCCGATCTCAGCCCCGACGAGCGGTTCGAACGCGACTATCTGATCCGCGTCGCCGAGGGGAAATTGTTCTGGCTCGAGGATGCCGACCAGCCGCATGCCAACCCGGCCTATTACGTCGGCGGCGGGCTCGACCCCAACGTCTATATCGCCCGACCCTATGCCGACGCGCCGACGCGGCTGAAGGCGCTGATCGCCTTCTTCGGGCGGGTGCCGGCGGCGGCGCAGGCGATCCGCGCCAATCTCAAGACGCCGATGCCGCGGTCGTTCATCGATTACGGCGTCGCCGGGTTCAACGGCTTCGCGGATTATTACGTCGGCGACGCGCGCAAGGCCTTTGCAGACGTCCGCGACCCGGCCTTGCAGGCGCAACTCAAGACCTCCTCGGAGGCGGCGAGCAAGGCGGTGCGCGAACTCGGCGGCTGGCTCGCGGCGCAGCGTGGCACCGCGACGGACGATTTCGCGCTCGGCGCCGATCGCTTCCAGCGGATGGTACGCGCCACCGAGGGCGTCGACGCGTCGCTCGCGACGCTGGAGGCGGCGGGCCGCGCCGACCTCAAGCGCAACCAGGATGCGCTCGCCGCCGCCTGCAAGCAATTCGCGCCGGGCCAGACGATCCCCGCCTGCATCGACAAGATGAACGCCAACAAGTCGGCGGACGGCCCGGTAGCGGAGGCGCGGCGACAGATTCCGACGCTGCGCGCCTTCGTCGTCGCCAAGGACCTCGTCACCATTCCCGGCACCGAGGAAGCGAAGGTCGAGGAAAGCCCGCCCTACAACCGCCAGAACTCGGCCTATATCGACCCCGCCGGCCCGTATGAGAAGAACGTGCCGTCGGTCTATTATATCTCGCCGCCCGATCCGTCGTGGGACAAGAAGACGCAGGACGCCTTCGTGCCGGGCAAGAAGGATCTGCTGTTCACTTCGGTGCACGAGGTCATGCCGGGGCATTTCCTCCAGTTCCTCCACGCCAACCGGTCCAAGTCGATGTTCGGCCGGGTGTTCGTCGGCTATGCCTTCGCCGAGGGCTGGGCGCATTATGCCGAGGAGATGATGTGGGAAGCGGGCCTCGATAACGGCGATCCCGAGACGCATATCGGCCAGATCAGCAACGCGCTGCTGCGCGATTGCCGCTTCCTGTCGGCGATCGGCATGCACGCGCGCGGCATGACGCAGGAGCAGAGCCTCAAGATGTTCCGCGAACAATGCTATCAGGACGAGGGCAATTCGCGCCAGCAGGCGGCGCGCGGTACCTATGATCCGGCCTATCTCAATTACACGCTCGGCAAGCTGATGATCCGCAAGCTGCGCGACGACTGGACCGCCACCCGCGGCGGTCGCAAGGCGTGGAAGGCGTTCCACGACCAGTTCCTCAGCTACGGCGGCCCGGCGATTCCGCTGGTGCGGCAGCGGATGATGGGCGAGGAGACGGCGCGGGCGGTGTTCTGACCGGCTGACGTGGCCTTCGTCCTTCCGTTCGCCCTGAGCCTGTCGAAGGGCAGGTGAGTCTCATCGTGCTTCGACAGGCTCAGCACGAACGGTTGCGGACATAGTCGCCGGTCGGCTGGAAGGGGAAGACTCACCGCGAAACCTGCGTGCCCGGCTGCTCGTCTTCCGCCTCGTCGCTCGACGGATTGCGGATCGACGGGCGCAGCCGGGCGAGGCTGCACAGGCCCGCCACCAGAGCGAGGCCCGCGGCGACCAGCGGCGGCGCCATCCCCGCGCCGACGTTCATCGCGAGCAGCGCCGCGACCAGCGTCGCGCCCGTCGTCTGCCCGACCAGCCGCACCGTGCCGACGAGGCCGCCCGCCGCCGCGGCGCGCTCGCGCGGGGCGGAGCCGATGATGAGCCGCGCATTGGGCGGCAGGAACAGGCCGAACCCCGAGCCGCACAACGCCATCCGCCACGCGATGTCGAAATAGGCGGCATCGGCAGGCAACGTCGCGATCAGCAGCAGCGCGACGATCGACACCGCCATGCCGATCCCGCCGAGCAGCCCCGCCGGCACCCGGTCGGACAGCCAGCCGGCGAGCGGCGCGACGATCATGTTGGTGAGCGGCCAAGGCGCGATCGCCGCGCCGACCTCAGCCGCGCTGAAGCCATAACCGTGCTGCAACCGGAACGGTGTCGACAGCAGCAGCGTCATCGAGGCGGTGAATGCCGTATAGGCACCGATCGCCGACAGTGCGATCACCGGCCGCGCGAGCAGGTCGATCGGCAGGATCGGTTTTTCCTCGCCGCGCTCGCGCCGGACGAAGATCCAGCCGATGCCCGCTCCGACCGCGACGATCGCCGCCGACACCACCGGGCTGTCGCCGTGTACCGCGCTTTCCGCCCCCGAGATAACGAGGCCGATCATGCTCGCGCACATCACCGCGCCGAGCACGTCGAACTTTTCGTCGCGCGGCTCGGGCGCGGGCAGCGCGCGGCCGAGCGCAAGGCTGAGCAACGCGAACGGCACCGCGCTGGCGAACACCCAGGGCCACGGCGCGATGCCGAGCACCAGTCCGCCGATCGTCGGCGCCAGCGCCGCCGAGCTCGACACCACCACCGAATTGATTCCGAGCCCACGCCCCAATTGCTTCGCGGGATAGATCGAGCGGATCAGCGCCGACGAGACGCTGAGCGCCGCCGCCGCGCCGAGCGCCTGCGCGGCGCGGACGACGAGCAGGAACGGCAGGCTCTTGGCGAAGAAGCAGAGCAGCGTCGCGACGGTGAAGACGAGCTGGCCGAACTGATAGGTGCGCTTGAGCCCGAATTTGTCGCCGAGCCCGGCGAAGGGCAGGATCATCATCGCCAGGATGAGCTGATAGACGGTGACCACCGCCACTACCGCGCTGTTGCCGACGTGCAGGTCGCGCGCGATCGTCGGCAGCGCCACCGTGGCGATGCCGCCGTCGATGATGACCAGCGCGGTCCCCGCGGAGATCGCGCCGATCGCGACATAACGGCGGGGCAGGGGCAAGCCATCGGTCATCGGATAGGGTCCAGGCATACGGGCGGATTGCGCGCCAACGCATTGCCCGGCAAGACCGGTCCATCACAGGGAGAAACCGCGCCGATGATCCTCCGCACGCTGCTGATCGCCTCGACGATCCTTGCCGCCGCGCCCGCGCTCGCGCAGAGCAGGCCGATGACGACCACCCCGACCACCGAAACCGACCCCTATATCTGGCTCGAGGACAAGGACGGCGCCAAGCCGCTCGCCTGGGTCGAGGCGGAGAACGCCAAGACGCTGCCGCGGCTGCAGAACGATCCGCGCTACCGGACCTTCTATGCCGAGGCGCTGGCGATCGCCTCGGCCAAGGATCGTATCCCGATGCCGAGCCAGCTCTTTGGCCGCATCTACAATTTCTGGCGCGACGCCGATCATCCGCAGGGCATCTGGCGCTGGACGACCGAGGCGAGCTACGCCCAGCCGCAGCCGCAATGGACGACGGTGCTCGACCTCGACTCGCTGTCGAAGGCGGAGGGCAAGAAATGGGTGTGGAAGGGCGCGTCCTGCCTGCATCCTGAGGAACGCCTCTGCCTCATCGCGCTGTCCGAGGGCGGCGAGGACGCGATCAGCTATCGCGAGTTCGATCTCGCCACCGGCCAGTTCGTCGCCGGCGGCTTCGCGCTGCCCAAGTCGAAGCAGGGCGCGAGCTGGCTCGACAAGGACACGCTGCTGGTCAGCCGCGACTGGGGGCAGGGGACGATGACCGCGTCGAGCTATCCCTTCGTCGTCAAGCTGGTGAAGCGCGGCCAGTCGCTCGACGCGGCGCAGGAGATTTTCCGCGGTCAGCCGACCGACCAGCTCGGTACCTATGCCGGCGTGATCACCGATGGCCAGGGCAACCGGCTGGTCGCGATCGAACGGCGCATCACCTTCTTCGGCGGCGAGACGCACGTCTGGACGCCGGAGGGGGCCAAGAAGCTCGACATTCCGGCGCGGACCAGTCCGGTCGGCATGGTCGCGGGGCAGGTGCTGTTCCAGACCAGCGATCCGTGGGGTGCGGTGACCGCCGGATCGGTCGCGTCGGCGCCGCTCGCCGAGGTGCAGGCCAATGCGATCCGGCCCGTCGTGCTGTTCGCGCCGACGCCGCGCCAGTCGGTCGACGAGGTAGTGACGACGAAAGACCATGTTGTCCTGATCTACAACGACAACGTCCGGGGCCGCGCATCGGTCTACACGCCGGGCAAGACCGGCTGGACGTCGAAACCGATCGCCCTGCCCGACAATGTCTCGCTCGGCGTCGCCAGCGCCGACGACAAGAGCAATCACGGCTATCTCACCGTCACCGGCTTCCTGACGCCGACGACGCTGCTGCCGCTCGACGCCGCTACGGCGAGCGCCGCGAGGCCGGTCAAGACGCTGCCCGCGAAGTTCGACGCGAGCAACCTCGTCGTCGAGCAGCATGAGGCGACCTCGACCGACGGCACCAAGGTGCCGTATTTCATCGTTCACAAGAAGGGCATCGCGCTCGACGGCACGACGCCGACGATCATGACGGCTTACGGCGGGTTCGAGCTGCCGATGCTGCCGGGCTATTCGGCGATCACCGGCAAATTGTGGCTCGAGCGCGGCGGCAGCTACGTCCTCGCCAATATCCGCGGCGGCGGCGAATTCGGCCCCAAATGGCACGACGCCGGCCGCAAGACCAAGCGGCAGGTGATCTACGACGATTTCGCCAGCGTCGCGAAGGACCTGTTCGCGCGCAAGCTGACCAGTGCGCAGACGCTCGGCATCTACGGCGGCTCGAACGGTGGCCTGCTGATGGGCGTCGAGTTCAACCAGCATCCCGATCTGTGGAGGGCGGTGACCATCCAGGTGCCGCTGCTCGACATGCTGCGCTACGAACAGATCGCCGCGGGCGCGTCATGGGTCGACGAATATGGTTCGGTCTCAGTGCCGGAGGAGAAGGCGTTCCTCGCGGCGATCTCGCCCTATCAGAATATCAAAAAGGGCGTGGCCTATCCCGAGCCCTATATCTGGACGACGACCAAGGACGACCGCGTCGGCCCGCAGCACGCGCGCAAGTTCGCCGCGCGGCTGAAGGAATACGGCCTGCCGTATCTGTTCTACGAGGATACCGCCGGCGGCCATTCGGGCGATGCCGACATCGAACAGGGTGCGCGGTTGCAGGCGTTGCAGATGACCTATTTCGCGCAGAAGCTGCTCGGCCCGGCGAAATGACCTGTGCGTGTCCCCGATCTTTAATCGGGGACGCAGCAGTTGGCGGAGGGAGTGGGATTCGAACCCACGGTAGGCTTCCACCTACGGCGGTTTTCAAGACCGCTGCCTTAAACCACTCGGCCATCCCTCCGTGGTGACCCCGGATAGTCGCACCGCGGCTGCCCGTGCAACCCCTGCGACGATAAGAGGTTCACGCCACCCGCCCGCTGTGGCACCACGGCCGGCATGTGGGGGCAACGACTGCGACGCGCGCTGACGACCGGCGTAATGGCAACGACCTTGGCGCTCGGCGGCGCCGCGCCCGTCGCGGCGCAGGACGAAGCCGGGTTCCAGACCTATCTGCAGGAGCTTCGCCGGCAGGCGCTGGCCGAGGGCGTGACGGAGCGGACGGTCGATGCCGTCTTCCCGACGTTGACGCTCAGCGACCGCACGATCCAGCTCGATCGCGCCCAGCCGGGCAATCCCGGCAGCACCGCGACGCCGCCGTTCGCGCCGTATAAGGCGAGCCATGTCGACGCCGCGCGGATCGGCCGCGGCCGTACCACTTATCAGGCGCAGCGGGCGCGACTGGCGCGCGTCGAGCGCGAGACGGGCGTCCCCGAATCGATCATGGTCGCGATCTGGGGCCATGAGACCAATTATGGTGCCTATACCGGCAATTTCGATCTGCTGCGCAGCCTCGCCAGCCTCGCCTATGAGGGGCGGCGGCGCAGCCTGTTCGCGGGCGAGTTCATCGCCGGGCTCAAGATCCTCGACCGCGGCATTCCGCGCGAGCAGTTGAAGGGCAGCTGGGCGGGCGCGACGGGCAATCCGCAGTTCCTGCCCTCCGTCTATCTCCGCCTCGCACGCGACGGCGATGGCGATGGGCGGGCCGATATCTGGACCAGCCCGGCGGATACGCTGGCCTCAATCGGCAATTATTTTGCCAATGCTGGCTGGCGTCCCGGTCAGCCATGGGGCCTTGCGGTCAGCGTTCCGGCGGGGCTCGACCGTAGCGGCCTGACCAGCCGGCTCGTGTCGCCGCGCTGCCCGCGCGTGTTCGAGCGGCACAGCCGCTGGCGGACGATGGCGGAGTGGCGCGCGCTGGGCGTGGTGCCGCAGGGCAGGGCATGGCCCGCCGACAGCGTGCAGGCGACGCTGATCGAGCCCGACGGTCCCGGCGCGACCGCCTATCTGCTCACCGGCAATTATCGGGTGATCCTCGATTACAATTGCTCGAACTTCTACGCGCTATCGGTCGGCCTGCTCGCCGATGCGGTTGAGGGCTGACGCCGCCCGCGCGCGGCGCTATGCCAGCATCATTCCCGCTTAACCTCCCGGAAAGCCCCATCGCCGTCATGAACAAGCTGCTCGCCGCCCCCCTCGCGATCGTCGCCGCCGCCGTCCCGTCGGTCGCCGCCGCGCCCCAGTTTCAGGGGACCGCGCCGATCGCCTATATGGAAGACCTGTCGTCGGGCGCGGTGCTCTATCAGCGCGATGCCGACCGCCGCATGCCGCCGGCGTCGATGGCAAAGATGATGACCGTCTATGTCGCCTTCGACATGATCAAAAAGGGCGAGTTGAAGCTCGGCCAGACGTTTCAGGTCCGGCCCGAGACGTGGCAGCGCTGGCACGGGCCGCAGGCCGGCTCGACGATGTTCCTGTCGACCGGGGAGAACGTCAGCGTCGAGAATCTCCTCAAGGGCATCGTCACGCTGTCGGGCAACGACGCCTGTGTCGTGCTCGCCGAGGGCATTTCGGGGACCGAACAGACCTTCACCGACCGGATGAACGATCAGGCGAAGAAGCTCGGCCTGACCAACAGCCATTTCGGCACGTCGAACGGCTGGCCCGACAATGGCGTGACCTATGTCACCGCCAAGGATCTCGCGCATCTCGCCAGCGCGACGATCAAGGACTTCCCAGATCTCTACAAGCGCTTCTATTCGCTGCGCAGCTTCACCTGGGGCAAGACGCTCGGCGCCGGTGCCGACATCACCCAGGCCAATCGCGATCCGCTGCTCGGCCGCGTCGCCGGCGCCGATGGGCTGAAGACCGGCCATACCGAGGAGGCGGGTTTCGGCTTCACCGGTTCGGCGGAGCAGAACGGCCGGCGGTTGGTGATGGTCGTCGCCGGGCTGACCTCGTCTAACGGCCGCGCCGAGGAATCGGTGCGCTTCATGGAATGGGGCTTCCGCGCCTGGCAGGCCAAGCCGGTCGTCGCTGCGGGCAAGCAGGTGTCGACCGCCGAGGTACAGATGGGCAGCGCGAGCAGCGTCGGCCTCGTCGCGCCGCGGCAGCTCACCGTCACCGTGCCGGCGGGTGCGGTGCCGCAGATGAGCGCCAAGGTCGTCTACGATGGGCCGATCCGCGCCCCGATCAAGGCCGGCCAGCATATCGCCGATCTCGTCGTCAAGGCGCCCGACCTGCCCGAACAGCGGCTGCCGCTGGTCGCCGACAAGGATATCGGCGAGGCCGGCTTCTTCGGTCGCGCCTGGGCGGGACTGACCTCGCTCTTCGGCTGATGCCGCGGCCGTGACCGAATTGTTCGGCAACGCCGACGCGCACACCGCATTCGTCGCGGCGCTGCGCGGCGGCGCCCTGCATCACGCCTGGCTGCTGGTCGGGCCGGAGGGCGTCGGCAAGGCGCGCTTCGCGCAGGCCGCGGCGCTGCGCATGCTTGCCGAGGCGAGCGCGACCGGCGTCTCGGCGCCGGGGCTGGTCGTGCCGGAGGGGCATCCGACGCGCGCGCTGGTCGATGCCGGCTCCCACCCCGATCTGCGCGTGATGCAGCGGCTGCCCAAGGATCCCGAAAAGCCCGATCAGGATCTGGCGCGGAGCATCACGATCGCGCAGGTGCGCAGTCTCCAGCCGCTGTTCGCGACGACGCCGTCGATGGGCGCGCGCCGCGTCGTCATCATCGATGCCGCCGACGATCTCGAGCGCAACGGTGCCAACGCGCTGCTCAAGAACCTCGAAGAGCCGCCGGCGGGGACGATCTTCCTGCTCGTCAGCCATGCGCCGGGCCGACTGCTGCCGACGATCCGCTCGCGCTGCCGCGTGCTGCGCTTCGCCGCGCTCGACGACGACGATATGGCAAAGGCGCTGCGGCAGGCCTTGCCCGAGGCCGATGCGGATGAGATCGCCGCGCTGGTGCGAACCGGGGAGGGCGCGCCCGGCCGTGCTCTGCGTTATGCCGGGCTTGATATCGACGGGCTCGACCGGGCGATCGCAGGCATCGCCGAGGATGGCGATCCGATGAATGCGCGCCGCGCCGCGCTTGCCAGGGCGCTGGCGGGGAAGGGCAATGCCGCGCGCTACGAAGCCTTCCTCGATCGCGTGCCGGCGATGATCGCGCGCGAGGCGCGGAGCCGGTCGGGCGCGCGGCTCAAGACGGCGCTCGATGCGCAGGCGGCGGCGCGTGATCTTGCCGGTGCGGCGCTTGGCCTGTCGCTCGATGCGCAGGCGACGGTATTCGAGATGGCGGCGATCGTCGCGGCGCTGCGCTGACCCGCTTCACCTCGCCCTGAGGATCGACTAGGAGGCCCGGCATGGCCGATCCTTATTATATCACCACCGCGATCCATTACCCGAACGGGCGTCCGCATATCGGCCACGCTTATGAGATGATCGCCGCCGACGCGATCGCGCGCTTCCAGCGGCAGGCGGGCCGCGACGTCCGCTTCCAGACCGGCACCGACGAGCATGGCCTCAAGATGGCGCAGACGGCGCGGGCCCGGGGCGTCGAGGTGCGCGCCTTCGCCGACGAAATGTCGTCCCATTTCAGCGAGATGGCGGACACACTTAACATCTCCTACGATCGGTTTATCCGCACCGTCGAGCCCGCCCATTATGCCGCGAGCCAGGCAATCTGGCGGGCGATGCGCGACAAGGGCGACCTGTACCTCGACCGCTACGAGGGCTGGTATTCGGTTCGCGACGAAGCCTTTTACGACGAGAAGGAGCTGATCGACGGGGAGGGGGGGCAGCGCCTCTCGCCGCAGGGCACGCCGGTCGAATGGACCGCGGAGGAGACGTGGTTCTTCCGCCTGTCGAAATATCAGCAGCCCTTGCTCGACCTATACGCCGCCAATCCCGATTTCATCCGTCCGGAAACCCGGCGCAACGAGGTGATGCGCTTCGTCGAGGGCGGCCTGTCCGACCTGTCGGTGTCGCGGACCAGCTTCGACTGGGGTGTGCCGGTGCCGGACAGCCCCGGCCACGTCATGTACGTCTGGGTCGATGCGCTGACCAATTATCTGACCGGTGCCGGCTATCCGGACGACAGCGAAGCGCTGGCGCGCTTCTGGCCGGCCGATCTGCATCTAATCGGCAAGGATATCACGCGCTTCCACACCGTCTACTGGCCGGCGTTCCTGATGTCGGCGAACCTGCCGATCCCGAAACAGGTGTTCGCGCATGGCTTCGTGCTCCACCGTGGCGAGAAGATGTCGAAGTCGGTAGGCAATGTCGTCAGCCCCGACGAACTGACGCAGGCGTTCGGCGTCGACGCGGTCCGCTATTTCCTGCTCCGCGAGGTCAGCTTCGGGCAGGACGGCAGCTATTCAGCCGAGGCGATCGTGACGCGGGTCAACGCCGAACTGGCCAACAGCTTCGGCAACCTCGCACAACGGACTTTGTCGTTCATCGCCAAGAATCTCGGCGGCGCATTCCCCGATGCCGGGCGTAGCGATCCCGCCGATGCGATGCTGATCGAGGAGATCGTCGTCGCCTGTGCCGGGCTCAAGACCGCGTTCGACGATCTGATGCTGAGCCAGGGGATCGAGGCGTGGATGCGCGGCGTGTTCGCCTGTAACCAATATATCGATGCGCAGGCGCCCTGGGCATTGCGCAAGACCGATCCCGAGCGGATGCATGCCGTGCTCGGCACGCTGGTCCGCGCGATCCGCATGCTGGCGATCGCCATCCTGCCGGTGGTGCCGGATGCGGCGGGCAAGGTGCTCGACCAGATCGGCGTCGATGTGCGCGATCACGCCGCGATCGACGACGACGGTTGGTATGCGCGTCAGGCGGCGTCCGGCTTCGTGA
This sequence comes from Sphingomonas sp. 2SG, assembly GCF_005503285.1. NCBI lineage: Bacteria > Pseudomonadati > Pseudomonadota > Alphaproteobacteria > Sphingomonadales > Sphingomonadaceae > Sphingomonas > Sphingomonas sp. 2SG. The sequence continues at coordinate 75,556 of NZ_SCMZ01000003.1, read as the reverse complement.
TCGCACCCCCGTCGCCGGTCTTCCCGCGCCTCGAGCTGCCGGTGACGGAATGATGTTCGCCGACAGCCACTGCCACCTCAACTACAAGGGCGTGTTCGAGCAGCAGGGCGAGGTGCTGGCCCGGGCGCGGGCGAGGGGCGTCGGCGCGATGCTCAACATTTCGACGCGCGAGAGCGAATGGGATGCCGTCGTCGCTACCGCGGAACGCGAGCCCGACGTCTGGGCCGCGATCGGCATCCACCCCAACGAAGCCGACGCCTATCCGGATGTCGGGCGCGCGACGCTGGTCGATCGCGCCGCGCATCCGCGTGTCGTCGCGATCGGTGAGTCGGGACTGGATTATTACTACGAACATTCCGATCGGGCGCGGCAGCAGGCGAGCTTCCGCACGCATATCGCCGCCTGTCGCGAGACGGGATTGCCGCTGATCGTCCACACCCGCGACGCGGAGGAGGATACGCTGGCGATCCTGCGCGAGGAGATGGAGCAGGGGGCCTATCGCGGTGTCATCCATTGCTTCACCGCGAGCGGGGCGTTCGCCGACGGGGCCCTTGAACTGGGCTTCTATATCTCGATTTCGGGGATCGTGACGTTCAAGAACGCGCGCGATCTGCAAGAGACCGCCGCACGGCTGCCGAGCGACCGCTTGCTGATCGAGACCGACGCGCCGTTCCTCGCGCCGGTACCCAATCGCGGCAAGCCGGGCGAACCGGGCTTCGTCGCAGACACGGCCGCCTTTCTTGCCAAGCTGCGCGGCGAGCCACTTGAAGAGCTGGCCGCAAGAACCGCCGACAATTTCTTCACTTTGTTCGATAAAGCGCAGCGGTGAAGGTCCGTATCCTCGGCTCGGGCACCTCGTCTGGCGTGCCGCGGATCGGCAACGATTGGGGCGCCTGCGACCCCGGCGAACCACGCAACCGGCGTACCCGCGCGTCGCTGCTGGTCGAGCATGACGGCACGCGCATCCTCATCGATACCGGGCCCGACATGCGCGAGCAGTTGCTTGCCGCCGACGTCGCGGCGGTCGACGCGATCATCTGGACGCACGATCACGCCGATCACTGTCACGGTATCGACGATGTCCGCCAGATCTACCATGCGCTCGGTAGACCCGTGCAAGGCTTCGCCCGACCGAAGACGTTGGCGGCCTTGCACGAAAAGTTCACCTATGTCTTCGCCGGTCGGCAGGGCTATCCACCAACAATCCAAGCGGCGGCGCTGCCCGATCGACTGACGATCGGCAGCATCACGATCGACGTCGTCGACCAGCCGCATGGCCATATCACCTCGGCCGGACTGCGCTTCTCCGCCGGCGACGCGGTGGTCGGCTATGCCACCGACTTTCACGAACTCACGCCGGCGATGCGCGCGCTTTATACCGGGCTCGACGTCTGGATCGTCGACGCGCTGCGCTATGCGCCGCACCCGACGCATCCCGACGTACCGGCGGTGCTCGACTGGATCGAACAGCTTCGCCCGGGGCGGTCAGCGTTCATACATATGGACCATAGTATGGACTATGCGACGTTGATGGCGACGCTGCCGCCAGGCGTCGAACCTGGCTACGACGGACTCGAATTCACGCCATGAACACGGATCTGGGCGGCTCGACGCTCTTCTATCTGGTGCTGCTCATCCTCCCGATTTCGGCGTTGATCGCCCGACGCGTCCCGATCCTCCGCATCGTCCTGTCGCTGGCAAGTTGGGCGCTCATCATCGGTCTGCTCGTCATCGTCGTCGGCCAGCGCGAGCGGTTCGATCCGTATCTGCAACGGATCGCCAGCGTGCTGAAGATCGCCGACCAGACGGTCGTCGGGCGCGAGACGCGGATTCGCATGGCCGCCGACGGGCATTTCTGGGCGCGGGTGACGCTGGACGGTGTCCCGCGGCGGATGCTGATCGACAGCGGCGCAACGGTGACCGCGCTGTCGACGCGCACCGCGCAGGCCGCCGCGCTCGACGTGCGCAACAGCGCGTTCCCGATGATCCTCAACACCGCCAATGGCCAGATCAGCGCGCAGACCGCGACGGTCCGCGAATTGCGACTGGGCGATATCGCCGCGCGTGGCCTCGGCGTCGTCGTCTCGCCGGCATTCGGCGATACCGACGTGCTGGGCATGAATTTCCTGTCCAAGCTGAAATCGTGGCGGGTCGAGGGGCAGACGCTGATCCTCGAACCCCACCACCATCAAGATTTTACATAATGTATATTATCGATCCCAAGCTTGGGTCGGTGAGAGGGGGCGCATGACGGTCGAACGGCTGGTAGCGATCATGGCGCGGCTGCGCGACCCCAAGCGTGGCTGCGACTGGGACGTCGCGCAGACCTGGGCGACGATCGCGCCGTACACGATCGAGGAAGCCTATGAGGTCGCCGACGCGATCGCCCGCGACGATGCGGCCGATCTCAAGGACGAGCTCGGCGACCTATTGCTTCAGGTCGTCTTTCACAGCCGGATAGCCGAGGAAGCCGGCGCCTTCACGCTTGACGATGTCGTGGCGTCGATCAGCGACAAGATGGAACGTCGCCACCCCCATATCTTCGGCGATGCGGCGCAGAGCCCCGGCTGGGAGGAACTCAAGGCGGCCGAGCGCAGCGGCAAGAGCGATGCGAGTGCGCTGGCAGGCGTCGCTGCCGGGCTGCCGGCGTTGATGCGCGCAGTGAAGCTCCAGAAGCGTGCCGCCCGCGTCGGCTTCGACTGGCCCGACGCAGACGGTTCCCGCGCGAAACTGCACGAAGAAATCGAAGAGGTCGATGCCGCGACCGGCGATGAGATCGAAGACGAGATCGGTGATCTACTCTTCGCTGCGGTCAACTGGGCGCGGCATCTCGGCGTCGATCCGGAAACGGCATTGCGACGTGGCAATGCCAAGTTCGAACGCCGCTTCCGGGCGATGGAGGCGATCGCCGGCGAGAGCTTTCCGGCGCTCAGCCTCGACGACAAGGAAGCGCTCTGGCAGCGGGTGAAGCGCGGCTAGGTCGCCCCCTCACCGCTGCAAGAAGCGTTCGTAATCGCGCTCTGCGAGGCGAACCTCATACTGCGTCTGAAGATCTTCGCTGATCTGGCCGAGCACTTCGCCATGTGCGTGGAGCCAAGCCGCCCCCGCCCCGTCGCCGGCGTCGAGCGTGATCCAATAGCGGCGATGGCCGGCGGTGAGCTTGGCGGCGACCTGCTCGATCAGGTCGTCGATCCCCTCCCCGCTGAGCGCCGAGATCGCGACGACATCGTCGCGATGCCCCGCCTCGACCAGCACGTCGTCGTGCCGCTCGGGATCGAGCAGGTCGAGCTTGTTCCACGCCTCGAAGCGCGGCGTCAGTTCGGACACGCCGATCTCGGCGAGCACTGCCTCGACGTCGCTGCGCTGCGCCTCGGTCTCGGGATGCGCGATGTCGCGGACGTGGATCAGCAGGTCGGCCGACACCACTTCCTCCAGCGTCGCCTGGAAGGCGGCGACGAGCTGCGTCGGCAGGTCGGAGACGAAGCCCACCGTGTCCGACAGGATCGCCTTGTCGATGCCCGGCAGCGAGATCTGCCGCAACGTCGGGTCGAGCGTCGCGAACAACAGGTCCTCGGCCATGACATGCGCGCCGGTCAGCCGGTTGAACAGCGTCGACTTGCCGGCATTGGTATAGCCGACGAGCGCGATGATTGGCCACGGCGCGCGCTGGCGCCGGTCGCGATGCAGGCCGCGGGTACGGCTGACCTGCTCCAGCTCGCGCCGGAGCCGTGCCATCCGGTCGCGGATCAGCCGCCGGTCGGCCTCGATCTGCGTTTCGCCGGGACCGCCGAGGAAGCCGAAGCCGCCGCGCTGCCGCTCGAGATGGGTCCAGCTGCGCACCAGCCGCCCGGCCTGATAGTCGAGATGCGCGAGTTCGACCTGCAACCGCCCTTCGGCGGTGGCGGCGCGTTCGCCAAAAATCTCGAGGATCAGGCCGGTACGATCGATCACCTTGGCTTCGAGCGCGGTTTCGAGATTGCGCTGTTGCACGGGCGTAAGGCTCGCGTCGAAGACGACGAGATCGGCCTCGTTCTGGCGGACCTGCACCGCAAGCTGCTCGACCTGACCGCTGCCGATCAGCGTCGCCGCCTTGGGCGCCCTCACCCTTACCGCGACCTTTTCGGTCACGACGAGACCGATCGCAGCGGCCAGCCCCGCGGTCTCGTCGAGCCGGGCGTCGGCATCGCGATGCGCATCGCCCTGGTCGGGCAGGACGATCAGCGTGCGTCCGCCGCGGGCGAAATCGTCGCGATCGCGATTGAAGCCATTGGTCACGGTCAGTCTTCCGTCTCCCCGTCATCGGCAAGGTTGAGCGCGCGCGCCGGCTGGATCGTCGACACGGCATGTTTGTAGACGAGCTGCGCCATGCCCTCGCGCTGGAGCAACATGCAGAACAGGTCGAAGCCGGCGATCTGGCCCTGCAGCATGACGCCGTTGATCAGGAACATCGTTACCGAATCCTCGGACTTGCGCACCGCGTTGAGGAAGATCTCCTGCAACAGCGGCTGTTTGCGCTGCGCCTCGCCGACCGATTCGATCAGCGCGGCGATATCCATCGGCCCCGACGGCATGATCGTCGAGATGGCGTGCTTGTAGATGAGCTGGGACTGGCCGTCGCGGCGCAGCAGCACCGAGAAATTGTCGAACCAGGTGACGATGCCCTGCAATTTGACGCCCTTGACCAGAAACATGGTCACCGGGGTCTTCGAGCGGCGAAGGGCATTGAGGAAGAGGTCCTGCAGGGACCCTTGTTTTTCGGCCATGATGAGCCTTTCGGTTTTTGGCGAGCCGTTTGCCCGCTATCGCGCCGTTTCCCGGCGTCGGATCGCCGCCCGGGTCGGGCGGCACCTTGCATCTATGAACGAAGGAGCGCTTCGTCCAGCGCTCAATCCTCGCGCACGTCGGTGATACCGAGCAGCTTGAGCTTCCGGTGGAGCGCCGAGCGCTCCATGCCGATGAAGCTCGCGGTGCGGCTGATGTTGCCCGAGAAGCGGCGGATCTGGACGCGGAGATATTCGCGCTCGAACGTTTCGCGTGCCTCGCGGAGCGGCGCGCCCATGATCGCGCCCCCGCCCCCGCTGCCGAGATCGCCCTGATCGCCGAGCACTTCGGCGGGAAGCAGGTCGAGATCGATCCGACCGATGCGGTCGCCGGGGGCGAGGATGATCGTCCGCTCGACGACGTTGCGGAGCTGGCGGACGTTGCCTGGCCAATCGTAGGATTGCAGCGCGACCATCGCGTCGGGCGCGATCTCGGGCGTCGGCACGCGGCGATCGGCGGCATAATGCGCCATGAAATGCTCGACCAGCGCTGGAATGTCCTCGCGGCGTTCGGACAGGGCCGGCAGCACGACGGGGACGACGTTGAGGCGGTAATAGAGGTCCTCGCGGAAGCGGCCCTCGGCGATCTCGTGCGTCAGGTCGCGCGAGGTGGCGGAGACGACGCGGACGTCGACCTTGACGATCCGCGTGCCGCCGATGCGGCTGAAGCTCTGGTCGGTGAGCACACGCAGGATACGCGCCTGCGTCGCGACCGGCATGTCGGCGATCTCGTCGAGGAACAAGGTGCCGCCATGCGCCTGTTCGAGCAGGCCGGGGCGGACGAGGTCGCCGCTTTCCTCGACGCCGAACAGCTCCTCCTCGACGCGTTCGGGGGTCATGCGCGCGGCGCTGACGATGACGAAGGGCGCCTGCGCGCGGTTGCTCCAGCCATGGAGCAGGCGCGCGGCGACCTCCTTGCCGACGCCGGCGGGGCCCATGATCAGCACGCGGCTGCCGGTGGCGGCGACGCGCTTGAGCGTCGCGCGGACGCCGTTGATCGCGCCCGAGCTGCCGGTGAGGTCGCTCTCGCGCCCCGCCGAGACGCGGAGGCTGGCGACCTCGCGGCGCAGGCGCTCGGTCTCGGTCGCGCGGGCGACGAGCAGCAGCAGGCGCTCCGCCTCGAACGGCTTTTCGATGAAGTCGCTGGCGCCGCGGCGGATCGCGGCGACGGCGGTGTCGAGATTGCCGTGGCCCGAGATGACGAGCACCGGGATCGACGGATCGCGGCGCTTGATCTCGTCGAGCAGTTCCAATCCGTCGAGCCGCGAGCCCTGGAGCCAGACGTCGAGCAGCACCAGCGACGGGCGGCGGGTGGCGATCGCCTCGAGCGTCGCGTCGCTGTTGGCGGCGGAGCGGGTCTCATAGCCCTCGTCTTCGAGGACGCCGGCGACCAGTTCGCGGATGTCGTGTTCGTCGTCGACGACGAGGATGTCGAGCGGCATGGCTTAATTCCGATTGCGTGTGAGGGCGGCGAGCTGGCCTTCGTCAGCCGGCTCGGGCGCCGCGGCCCCCTGGTCGAGGGCGGCGAGCGCCGCGGCGTCGAAGGTCATGCGGACGACGGTCCCCCCGCCGTCGCGGTCGGCGAAGGTCATGGTGCCGTGATGCTCCTCGACGATCTTCTTGACGATCGCGAGGCCGAGGCCGGTGCCGCGGGCGCGCGTCGTCATATAGGGTTCGACGATCCGGTCGCGGTCGGGCGGCAGGCCGACGCCGGTGTCGGCGAGTTCGACCGTCGTAACATCACTATCCTCACGCACATGCATCATCACGGACCCACCGCTTTCGCCTTTGCTTTCAATGGCTTCTACGGCGTTCTTGACGATGTTCGTGAACGCCTGGCCGAGCTGGCGGCGGTCGCAGACGAGTGTGGGTGCGGGGATGCTGTGGTCGAGCTCGAAACGGATATTGGGATGCGCGACCTCGTGCAGGAACAGCGCCTGCCGGGCGATGTCGACGAGCGATTCCTCGCGGAACACCGGCTTGGGCATCCGCGCGAAGGAGGAGAATTCGTCGACCATCCGGCGCAGGTCGCCGACCTGGCGGACGATCGTGTCGGTCAGCCGCGCGAAGGTGGTGTCGGCGGGATCGATCTTGCTGCCGTAGCGGCGCTGAAGGCGCTCGGCGGCGAGCTGGATCGGGGTGAGCGGGTTCTTGATCTCATGCGCGATCCGCCGCGCGACGTCCGACCAGGCGGCGCGGCGCTGGTCGAGCAATTGCTGGGTGATGTCGTCGAAGGTGAGGATCGGACCGGCATCGGTGCGCGCGATGCGCACTGCGAGCGTCCGCGTCTCGCCGTTGCGGATGACCTGGACGATCGCCTCGCGTTCATGGCCGAGGACGAGGTCGGCGAGTTCGGGCGCGATGGTGGTGAGCGGCCGACCGATCAGCCCGTCCGCCCCCGTTCCGATCAATTCGGTGGCGGAGCGATTGGCGAGGCGGATCGTGCCGTCCTCGGCAGTGGCGACGACGCCGGCGGACACGCCGGCCATCACCGCCTCGATCAGCGCGCGGCGATTCTCGAGCTGGTCGTTGGCGGTGACCAATGCGCTGTTCTGCTCCTGCAGGCGGCCGGTCATCTGGTTGAAGGCGTTGGCGAGCGTGCCGACTTCGTCCTTGCGACGCGGGTCGGGAACCCGCGCGGTGAGATCGCCGGTGGCCACCTTGCGTGCGGCCCCCACCAGTTCGGCGACCGGACGGACGAGTCGGTCCGCCACCGCCAACGCCGCCCAGACCGCGATGCCGACGATGAGCAGCGATAGGATCAGCAGCGCGGCGTTGAACTTGAGCTGCAACGCGCGTGAGCGGCTCTGCAGCGCCTGATAATCGCGGATGATCGCGTCGCCGCGGCGGATCTGGCTGGCAAGCTGCGGGTCGAAGATGCGTGACGAGTACAGATAGGCGCCATTGCCGTAGGCAATCGGGACGACGGCACCGATCCGGTCATCGTTGCGGACGAGCACGTAGCGTGCCCCCTTGTCGATCGCCTGTTCGACCGCAGGCGTGACGACGTTCTGAAGCGGCTTGTCGTAGGGATTGAGGACGATCAGGGGATCGCTATCGTTGCGGCCGATGATCATCGCCTCCGACTGCTCGCGACGATAGGTCTGGAGCAGCAGCGCATTCTGGAAAAATGCGCTGTCGATCGCATGGGTCCTGAGATCGATGGCGAGATCGCCGCTCATCGCCTGCACCTGCGAGATGACCCGGTTCGCCTCACGCTGATAATTTTCGCCGACCAGCTTGCGGGCGTTCTCCAGCATGCCGCTGGCCCGGTCGGAGGACCAGAATTCGACGCCGATCTGGAAGAGCAGCGAGGCAAAGACGGTGACGAGCAACGCCGGGACGGCGGCAATGATCGAAAAGATCGCCACCAGCCGGACGTGGAGGACCCCCTCCCCGCCGACCAGCGACGCCGCGGCGCGCTTGCGGGCGATGCGGCGGCCGAGCAGCATCAGCAACGCGATACTGGGGACGAGGTTGGCGACGAGCAGCGAGGCGATCGCGGGCGGGGAGAGTGGCTGTGCCGGCTTGCTGCTGCCGGTGATGACGAAATAGGTCGCCGTCGCGATGGCGATGGCTAGCGCGAGCACCAGCGCCTCGACGGCGGGCGTGATGCGCAGCCGGCGGTCCGGGGCGGGTGCGATCAGATCGGGCATGGGGGCCGCGTTCATTCGACCCTTCGTACAACGTGGATTGTTGCACGGAAACCACATAATTTATCGGCAACGGTGGTTTGTGGTGACAGTAAGATGAGCGGGGCGTCGCTGGTGGGGCGTGACTTTGTTCACGCGGAGGCGCGGAGGCGCGGAGGCGCGGAGGTGTCGCCCCCGGTGCGGCGGCAGCGCTTTCCATCGCACCTCCGGCGCTGACAGGCCACGTTGCCGCGGGCGGTTCATCTCCGCGCCTCCGCGCCTCCGCGTGAACCGATCCCGCTTTCCTTTCGAACCCCGGGCAATCGCATATGGCTGCGTTGATGAGGCTCGATCGGTTTCCTTATCGAAGCCGTCACCCCGGACTCGTTCCGGGGTCCACCGTGCCGCAGGGAAACGGCGTCAAATCAAGCCGTTCTCCTCGCCGCAGGGTGGACCCCGGAACAAGTCCGGGGTGACGGAATAAGCTTGGAACACGGCAGGTTCGAATGAACGATTGGCGTTCCGGACTCCTGGGCTCCTGCGTTCGCAGGAGCACGGGGGGACGGCGCGCGGGTGGTGGCGGATGACCCACGCCTCCGCGGCAGGATCACGAGGCCCTATTCCGTCATTCCTCCGCCCGTGCGCTGATGCCCAATGTGTCCAGTCGCTTGCGCAAGGTGTTGCGGTTGAGGCCGAGTGCGCGCGCCGCGCGGAGCTGGTTGCCGGCGTGGCGGGCGAGCATCGCCTCGATCAGCGGGCGTTCGACCTCGCCGATGACGCGGTCGTACAGCGTGCCGTCGTCGAGTGCGCCGGGACGCTCGCGGGCGATACGCTCGACCAGATGACGGACCGCTTCGGCGATGCCGGGATCGGATGTCTCGCCGCTGGTGCCGGGGGCGCCGAGCAGGTCGCGGATCGTCGCGGCGTCGATCAGTTCGTCGCGGGCGAGCACCGCCAGACGGCGCATCAGATTTTCGAGCTCGCGGACGTTGCCGGGCCAGTCGTGCGCGGTGAGCGATGCCTGCGCCGCATCGCTGAGCTGACGGCGCGGCAGCCCCTGTGCCGCCGCCATTTCGAGGAAATGGCGGGCGAGCAACGGAATGTCCTGCCGGCGTTCGCGCAGCGCCGGCAGCGCGATCGGCACGACGTTGAGCCGGTAGAACAAATCCTCGCGGAACTGGCCGGAGGCGACCTGCTGGGTGAGGTCGCGATTGGTGGCGGCGACGACGCGGACGTCGGCGCGCATCGTCCGCGCGCCGCCCACGGTGGTGAATTCGCCCGACTGGAGAACGCGGAGCAGCCGCGTCTGCGCCTCCATCGGCATGTCGCCGATCTCGTCGAGGAAGAGCGTGCCGCCGGCGGCCTGTTCGAAGCGGCCGGCGTTGCGCACGGCAGCGCCGGTGAAGGCGCCGCGTTCGTGGCCGAACAATTCCGCCTCGATCAGCTCGCGCGGGATCGCGGCCATGTTGATCGCGACGAAGGGCGCGGCGCGGCGCGCGCCGAGATCGTGGATCGCGCGCGCGACCAATTCCTTGCCGGTGCCCGATTCGCCCGAGATCAGCACGGTGAGGTCGTTGGAGAGCACGCGCGCGATGATGCGATAGACGTCCTGCATCGCCGGCGAGCGGCCGATCAGCGGCAGCGCCGGGTCCTCGCTCGCCTCGGGCTGCGGCATCACCGCGCCGCGAGCGAGCGCGCCGGTCACAGCGCGGGTGAGATCGTCGAGATCGAACGGCTTGGGGAGATATTCATAGGCACCGACCTCGGCCGCGCGCACCGCGGTGGTCAGCGTGTTCTGCGCCGAGAGGATGATGATCGGCAGTTGCGGCAGGCGCTCGCCGATCTCCTTGGCGCGGGCGATGCCGTCGCCGTCTGGCAGGATGACGTCGGTGATCAGCACGTCGGGGACGCGGGTGGCGAGCATGCGGTCGGCCTGCGCCAGCGTCTCGGCGGTCTGCACGTCATGGCCGGCACGGCGCAGCGCCTGCGCGACGACGGTACGGATCGCGGCATCGTCGTCGACGACGAGGATGCGGGTCATGCCGCGGCGCGCGGCAGCAGGAGGCGGAGCGTCGTCATTTCCGGGGTTCCTTCGCGGGCATATTGGACGATGCCGCCCATGTCGCGGACCAGTTTGTCGACCAGCGCGAGGCCGAGCCCCTGCCCCTCCGGCCGACCCGAAACGAAGGCGTCGAACAGATGGTCGGCGATATCGGCGGGCGCGCCGGGGCCGTTGTCGATCACGCAGATCTCGATCGGCAGCGGCGTGCGCGGCCTGCCGGGGGCGGCCGCCACCGACATGCCATGGCGATAGGCCGTGGTGATGAGGATGCGCGGATTGCGCACCGATCGACTGGCTTCGACGGCGTTCTTGAGAAGGTTTATGAGGATTTGCAGCAGCGCGTCGCGGTTGATCGCGGCGGGCGGCAGCGACGGGTCGAACCGCTCCTCGATCGCGACGCCGCGCGCGAAGCCGGCGAGCGCGAGGCGGCGGGCGTGGCCGATCAGCGGATAGATGTTCTCCGGCACGATCGGCAGCGGGCGGGTGTCGCTGAAATCCTGCATCCGGTCGATCAGCGCGGCGATGCGGTCGACCTCGGTGACGATCAGCGTGGTCAGCTCGCCGGTGCCGAGCAATTGCGCGGCGCCGCGGATGCCCGACAGCGGGTTCTTGATCTCATGCGCCAGCATCGCCGCGGCGCCGCTCGCCGCGCGCGCGCCGGCGCTGCGACCGGTCTGGGTGAGGCCGCGGGTACTGGCGGCGGTGTGGAGCGTGATCGCGCGCCAGCCGGGATGGTCGGGGACCGCCGCCTCGACGAAATCGACGCGGATCTTCGGGCCGTGCGGCGTCGCGATCTCGGTGTCGTAAAAGGCGAAGCCCTGTCCGTCGCGGCGGTCGTCCGCGGCGGGCGGCGGCAGGATCGCCGCGAGCGGCTGGCCGCACATCACCCGTTCGGACAGATTGAGCAATTGTTCGGCGAAGCCATTGGCATGCGCGATGCGATCGTCGGGATCGACCACCACGACCGCGACCGGCAGCGCCGCGAACAGCTCGGCGAAACCGGGCCGGCCGGAGGTGTAGCCGGTGCGCTGCTCCATCGACGCGTCAGGCGGCCTGCCGGATCGGTTGATCGCGATGCGGCGCGTAGAAGTCGGCGAGCATGCGCTTGACCACCGCGGCGTCGGGCTGCTGGTTGACCGCATTGCGGAACTCGGCGGAGCCGGTCAGCCCCTTGGTGTACCAGCCGATATGCTTGCGTGCCATGTTGACCCCGGTGACGTCGCCATAATGGTCGAGCATCGCATCGTAATGCTCGGTGATGACGCGATATTGTTCGTCGAGCGACGGGTCGGGACGGCGGTTGCCGGTGGCGAGAAACTCCATCACCTGGCCGAGCAGCCACGGGCGGCCATAGGCGCCGCGGCCGATCATGATGCCGTCGGCGCCCGACTGGTCGAGCGCGGCGACGGCGTCGTCGATCGTGCAGATGTCGCCGTTGGCGATCACCGGGATCGTCACCGCATCCTTGACGGTGCGGATGAAGCGCCAGTCGGCCTGGCCCTTGTACATCTGGTTGCGCGTGCGGCCGTGGACGGTGATGAGCTGCACGCCGAGATCCTGTGCGATGCGCGAGAGTTCGGGCGCGTTGAGGCTGTCGAGATCCCAGCCCATCCGCATCTTGAGCGTGACCGGCGCCTTGACCGCCTTGACCACCGCATCGACGAGTTGCGCGGCGAGCTTGAGGTCGCGCATCAACGCCGAACCGGCATCGCCGTTGGTGACCTTGCGCACCGGGCAGCCCATGTTGATGTCGATGATCGCGGCGCCGCGATCCTCGGCGAGCTTCGCCGCCTCCGCCATCTCATAGGGGGTGCAGCCGACGAGCTGCATCGAGACGGGCTCTTCGGACAGATGCCACGCCGCCTTCTGGATCGACTGGCGCGTCTCGCGGATCGCCGCCTGACTGGCGATCATCTCGGTGACGTTGAGACCCGAGCCGTAGCGGCGCACGAGCGTGCGGAACGGCATGTCGGTGACGCCGGTCATCGGCGCCAGGACGACGGGCTGGTCGATCCGCACGGGACCGATCTGGATGGGCGTGAGAGCTGCCATGATCTGCCTGAAAATTGGGCATCTCCCTAGCGGCTTGCGGCGGTGCTGGCAAGGTTGCGGGCGGGCGGCTAGAGCGACGCGATGACGGATCGACCTTCGACGACGGCGCTGATCGTGGCGGCGGGCAGCGGCTCGCGTGCCGGCGGCGCGCTTCCCAAACAATATGCTATGGTGGCGGGCAAACCGCTGGTCGCGCATGCCTATGCCGCCTTCGCCGGGCACCCGGCGGTGGGCGAGGTGGTGGTGGTGATCGCCCCCGGCGCCGAAGCGCTGGCGGCGGCGGCGTTGGGCGGGGTGCGCACCGTGGTCGGCGGCGCGACGCGGCGCGAGTCGGTGGCGCGCGGGCTGGCGGCGGTGAGCGGCGCGCGCGTCCTGGTGCACGATGCGGCGCGGCCGTTCGTGCCGGCGGCGGTGATCGACCGCGTGCTGGCGGCGCTCGACGAGGCCGAGGCGGCGATGCCGGTGCTGGCGGTGGCGGATACGCTGGTACGCGACGGCGCGGTGGTGCCGCGCGACGGCCTGGCGCGCGTGCAGACGCCGCAGGGCTTCCGCACCGACTCCTTGCGCGCGGCGCATGCCGGCTGGCCGGCGGGCGACGAGGCGACCGACGACGCGCAGATGGTGCGGCGGCTTGGCGGGAGCGTCGCTTTGGTGCAGGGCGATGCGATGCTCGACAAGGTAACGCATCCAGACGATTTCGCCGCCGCAGAGGCGCGTGTGACCCGGGAGACGCGCAGCGCGTCGGGGTTCGACGTGCACCGGCTCGAGGCGGGCGAGGAATTGTGGCTCGGCGGGGTGCTGATCCCGCACGACAAGGGGCTGTCCGGCCATAGCGACGCCGACGTCGGCCTGCATGCGCTGACCGACGCTTTGCTCGGGACGATCGCGGCGGGGGATATCGGGACGCACTTTCCGCCTTCCGACCCGCAGTGGAAGGGGGCCGATTCCGCGCAATTCCTCCAGCATGCCGCGACGCTGATCGCCGACAAGGGCGGCCGGATCGACTTCGTCGACCTGACGCTGATCTGCGAGGCGCCCAAGATCGGGCCGCATCGCGAGGCGATGCGCGCGCGGATCGGTGCGCTGCTCGGCCTGAGCGAGGATCGGGTGAGCATCAAGGCGACGACGACCGAACGGCTCGGCTTCACCGGCCGCGGCGAGGGCATCGCCGCGCAGGCGGTCGCGACCGTGAGCCTGCCGCGATGAGGGCGCTGGTCGCGATCGTCGCGCTGCTCGCCGCCTCGTCGGCCGAGGCGCAGACGCGCTGCATCACCACGCCCGAGGCGGAGGCGATGACGCTCGTCGCGTTGCCCGACATCATCCAGCAGACCGGGATCATCTGCACGACGCGCCTCCCCTCCTCCAGCCTGATCCGGCGGACGGACGGCGAGTTTCTCGGCCGCTATCGCGACGCCGCGGACCGTGCCTGGCCGAATGCGCGCGCGGCGATCGTCAAACTGTCCGATCCGATGATCGATTCGCTGCTCCAGTCCGAATTCGCGCGGCCGCTGCTCACCGCGGCGCTGGCGCCGTTGCTGGTCGGGCGGATCAATCCGGCGGATTGCGGGACGATCGACCGCTTCGTCACCCAGCTCGCGCCGCTGCCGCCGCAGAACACCGCGGGGGTGATCGTCACCACCCTGCGCTATTTCAAGGCGGAGAAGGCGAAGGGCAAGGCGATCGCGGTGCCCGACCTGCCGCTCTGCCCGGAGGGCCAACGCTGATGGACACCGTCCTTCCCCGCGAGCTGATCGAGGCGGCGACCCGCGTCGTCGAGGCGAACCGCGCCGCCGGCCGCACGATCGCCGTCGCGGAAAGCTGCACCGGCGGGCTGGTCGCCGCGGCGATCACCGAGGTGCCGGGCTCGTCCGACGTGTTCGGTGCGGGCTTCGTCACTTATTCGAACGACGCCAAGATGAAGCTGCTCAAGGTGAACAGCGACGTGCTCGAGACGTTCGGCGCGGTGTCGATCGCAGTGGCATGGAGCATGGCGCAGGGCGCGCTCGCCAACAGCGGCGCGGACGTCGCGGTGGCGATCACCGGCGTCGCCGGGCCGGGTGGCGGATCGATCAAGAAACCGGTCGGCACCGTCGTCTTCGCGCGCGCCGAGAAGGGCGGCGATCCGTCCGACGTCCATGCCGATCGCAAGGCGTTCGGCGATCTCGGCCGCGGCGGGATCCGGCTTCAGGCGGCGCTGGTCGCGCTCGAACTGCTGCTGCCGTAGAGGACCTTGGCGCGATCCTCGAACGCGCCGATCATCCGGCGCAGCGCGACGCCGAACACCTGCCCCGCCAGCATCTCGAACATCCGGTTCTTGAACTGGAAGTCGACCGCGAAATCGACCGCGCAGCCGCCCTCCTCGGGGCGGAAGCGCCAGTCATTGTGCAGATATTTGAGCGGCCCGTCGACATATTCGACATGGATCGTCTCGGCACGCGTCTTCTCGACCTTCGAGGTGAAGGTCTCGCGCAGCCCCTTGAAGCCGACGATCATGTCGGCGAGCGTCGCGGTGTCGCTGTCCTGGCGCACGCGCATCGCGCTGACCCAGGGCAGGAACTCCGGGTAGCGCTTCACGTCGGCGACCATGTCGAACATCTGCTCCGGCGTGTAGGGCAGATGGCGCGTCTCGGAATGTTTAGGCACGAACGCTCGCGGTCGGCGCGACCGCGCTCTGGGCGAGCTTGGCGGCACGGGCATCGCGCATCTTCGCGAAATCGTCGCCGGCGTGATAGCTCGACCGGGTCAGCGGCGACGAGGCGACCAGCAGGAACCCCTTGGCGCGCGCAATCGCGGCATAGCTGTCGAACGCCTTGGGCGTGACGAATTCGGCGACCTTGGCGTGGCGCGGCGTCGGCTGGAGATACTGGCCCATCGTCAGAAAATCGATGTCGGCCGAGCGCATGTCGTCCATCACCTGATGCACTTCGAGCCGCTGTTCGCCGAGGCCGAGCATCACGCCGGACTTGGTGAAGATCGACGGGTCGAGCTTCTTGACGCTCTCCAGCAGGCGGATCGACGCATAATAACGCGCGCCGGGCCGGATCGTCGGATAGAGCCGCGGCACCGTTTCCAGATTGTGGTTGTAGACGTCGGGACGCGCCGCGACGATCGCCTCGACCGCCGCCTCGTGCTTGTTGCGGAAGTCGGGTGTCAGAATCTCGATCGTCGTCTTCGGGTTCGACCGGCGGATCGCCTCGATCACCTTGACGAACTGCTTCGCGCCGCCGTCGGGCAGATCGTCGCGATCGACCGAGGTGACGACGATATGTTCGAGGCCCATCTGCGCCGCGGCATCGGCGACGTTATTGGGCTCCATCGGATCGACCGCACGCGGCATGCCGGTCTTGACGTTGCAGAAGGCGCAGGCCCGCGTGCAGGTGTCGCCGAGGATCATCACCGTCGCATGCTTCTTCGACCAGCATTCGCCGATGTTCGGACAGGCCGCCTCTTCGCAGACGGTGGTCAGGCTTTTCGAACGCATCAATTCGCGCGTCGCGGCGAAGCCGGCGCTGGTCGGCGCCTTGACGCGGATCCAGTCGGGCTTGCGCAGGCGTTCCGGACGGGCGAGCGGGGTCATCTCGTTCATGATCCGCGAGATAGCGACTCCCGGGTTTGTGAACAACCGTCATGCCGTTTGTGAAGAAGCTTTGCCCGCCGCGCGTCGGGGGGACCCTCCCCGCAAATATGCGTTATAGCAGCCGAAACGGACACATGATGGAGGTACAATGACCGATTTCGCCGATATGGTCGAAGGCTATCGCCGGTTCCGCGCCAAGGGCTGGACCGAGCAGCGCGAGCGCTGGAGCCAGCTCAGCCAGGGCCAGGACCCCAAGGTGATGGTGGTCGCCTGTTCGGACAGCCGCGTCGACCCGATGCAGATCTTCGACGTCGCGCCGGGCGAGATCTTCACGGTGCGCAACGTCGCCAACCTCGTGCCGCCGTTCGAGACGAGCAAGGGTTATCACGGCGTCTCCGCCGCGGTGGAATTCGCGGTGACGCAGCTCGAGGTGCCCGAAGTGGTGGTGATGGGCCACGCCTCGTGCGGCGGTTGCGCCGCGGCGCTGTCGGGCGGGTTCAAGGACAGCAAGCCGGGCGAAGGCGGCTTCATCTCCGACTGGGTCGGGCTGCTCGACGATGCGCGCGACAAGGTGAAGGCGGAGTTCGGCGACGGCGCCGATGCGAAGCGCGAACTGGAGCATGAAGCGGTGCGGGTCAGCATCGCCAACCTGCGCACCTTCCCGTTCGTCGCGGACCGCGAGGCAGCGGGTACGCTCAAGCTGCGCGGGGCGTATTTCGCGATCGCCGACGGCCAGCTGCACGTGATGGACGACGACGGGGTGTTCGCACCGGCGTGACGAGGTGATTCAGCCCTCGCCCGGGCGGGCAGGGCAATCGCAGTTGACCGTTTGGAGTATAGCGACGGCATTCCTATTCCGTCATGCCGGACTTGATCCGGCATCCCGCTTCTTCGCACCGTCCGGAGAAGCGGGACCCCGGATCAAGTCCGGGGTGACGGAGTCTTTTGGAATGTCGTCCGAATCCTACAGACGGCCAAATGCGACAGCCTTGCCCTGACGGGAGGATTTATAAGGCGCGCGCGTAGATGAAGTCGTCGCACAGCGTCGCGCCGACCCGGTACTGGCGCCGGCCGGCGATCGCGAAGCCCTGTCGTTCGTAGAAGCGCCGCGCGCGATCGTTGCCGCCGTAGACGCCGAGGAGCAGGCGGGTCCTGCCCATCGCCCGCGCGTCGTCGACCGCGCGCATCATCATCGCCTGCCCGAGGCCCGAGCCATAAGCGGCCGGCAGCGTGTAGATGCGGCGAAGTTCGATATCGCCCGCACCGATCGTCAGCGGCAAATCGGGCGTGGTGAGCAACGTATAGCCGACCGGCGCGGCGCCATCGGGATGCTCGGCGAGCGTCACCACGCTGGCCGGATCGTTCGTCCATGCGGCGAAGCGCTCGGCCGAACTGTTCTTCGCGACATGCGCGACGATGTCGGCACCGTCGAGGATGCCGGCGAAGGTGGTGAGAAAGCTTGCGGCCGCCACCAGTGCGACCGCGGGCGCATCCTCCGGGGACGCGCGCCGCAGCCGCCAGGTCATCAGCCGACGATCTCTTCGGGCTTGAAGAAATAGGCGATCTCGATCTCGGCATTCTCGTCGGAATCCGAGCCGTGCACGCTGTTCGCCTCGATCGACTCGGCGAGTTCCTTGCGGATCGTGCCGGGCTCGGCGTTCGCCGGATTCGTCGCGCCCATGATGTCGCGGTTGCGCTGCATGGCATTCTCGCCCTCGAGCACCTGCACGACGACCGGACCGGAGATCATGAAGCTGACGAGGTCGTTGAAGAACGGACGCTCGCGGTGGACGGCGTAGAAGCCCTCGGCCTGCTCGCGGGTCATCTGGATGCGCTTGGACGCGACGACGCGCAGGCCGGCCTCTTCGAGCATCTTGGTGACCGCACCGGTCAGGTTGCGGCGGGTGGCATCGGGCTTGATGATCGAAAAGGTACGGTTCGCGGCCATGATGGTCACGGGCTCCTGTCTTGAACGGGCGGAAAGTGGCGCCGCCCTAGTCGGGGGGCGCCGGCTTTGCAACCGCTTCGGCGGGGCCGGGAAACCAGCGCCGGACCGGGACCTAGGCCGCCTGTTCCCAGCGGCCGGCGTCATTCTGTTTCCAATAGCGCCGCTCGACGCCGTCGCGACCGCCGAGCGCGCGCCACGCGTCGCGCGCCGGGCGGATGAACTCGTCTTCGAAGACATGGAAGGCGCGGTCGAAGTCGAGCGCGGCGTCGCGCCATTCGCCGTCGACCAGCGCGACGTAGCGGGCGCCGTTCGCGGCGCGAACCTCGGGTGCGATGAGGATCGGCTGGCGGGCGTCGTCGCCGGCGCCGAGTTGGGCGTGCGGCAGGAAGCTGTCGGGCCGATAGACCCAGAGCAACCGGTCGAGTTCGGCGCGCTGCTCGTCGCGGCCGCTGACGATCAGCAGCCGGTTGCCGGTCTCGACAACCTTCGCGGCGATCTGCGGCAACGCACGGTCGAGCGGGGTTGCGGTGAGATGGTAGAAGTCGACCTGCATCGGGCCGGGGTAGCGTGGCGGTGGAGCGGCGTCACCCCTTGCGGTGATGGATGCGTGGTCGCGTATCGAGCACGGCCGTCCCATTCGGGCCGTGAGGTTGGCCACGCGCTTTCCGTACCCACTCCGTCACCCCGGACTCGTTCCGGGGTCCACCTCGCGGCGAGGGGAACGGCTTGAGGCGACCCCGTTCTCCTGCGGCCCGGTGGACCCCGGAACGAGTCCGGGGTGACGGGTAGCAGGTGGAGCCCGATCGAGCCTCGCTGCCGCCGCCGTAGGCGGTTGCTCGTCGGTTCTGCCCCTCCCGTCCAAAGAGGGGCGCAACGGCGGTCAGGCTTCGAAATGGTCGGCGATGGCGCGGTCGAGGAGGCGGACGCCGTAGCCGGTGGCGCCCTTGTCGTAGGTGGCGCCGGCCTTGTCGCTCCACACCATGCCGGCGATGTCGAGATGCGCCCAGGCGACGCCCTCGTCGACGAAGCGCTGGATGAACTGCGCCGCGGTGATCGAGCCGGCGCCGCGCGGGCCGACGTTCTTCATGTCGGCGATCGGCGAGTCGATCAGCTTGTTGTAGGCGTCCGACAACGGGAAGCGCCACAATTTGTCGCCGGTCGCGAGGCCGGCGGCGAGCAGCGTGTCGGCGAGGCCGTCGTCATTGGCGAAGACGCCGCCATATTCGTTGCCGAGGCTGACGATCATCGCGCCGGTCAGCGTGGCGAGATCGATGATCGTCTTCGGACGGAAGGTCTTCTGCGTCCAGGTGATCGCGTCGGCGAGGACCAGCCGGCCCTCGGCATCGGTGTTGAGGATCTCGATCGTCTGCCCCGACATCGAGGTGACGACGTCGCCGGGACGCTGCGCATTGCCGTCGGGCATGTTCTCGACGAGGCCCATCACGCCGACGACGTTGAGCTTCGCCTTACGCGCGGCGAGCGCCTTCATCGTGCCGGCGACCGCGCCGGCGCCGCCCATGTCCCACTTCATGTCCTCCATGCCCGCGCCTGGCTTGAGCGAGATGCCGCCGGTGTCGAAGGTCACGCCCTTTCCGACCAGCGCGAGCGACGGATCGCCCTCGCCCGCCCCGTTCCACTTCAGCGCGAGGATGCGCGCCTCGCGCACCGAGCCCTGGCTGACGCCGAGCAACGCGCCCATGCCGAGTTCGGCCATCTCCGCCTCGTCGACGATGATGATCTCGAGCCCCAGCCCCTCGACGCTGGCGCGGACCTGTTCGACGAAGCTTTCGGGATAGAGGATGTTGGGCGGCGCGGCGACGAGGTTGCGGGTGAGGTCGAGACCCTGGGTGACCGCATGCTGCGCCGCCCAGGCGGCGTCGGTGTCGGCGGGGGCGCCGACGATGGTCAGCGTGGCGAGCGTCGGCTTCTGCTTTTCGGGCAGCTTGGTGCGATATTGGTCGAAGCGCCACGCGCGCTGCGCGGCGGCGGCGGCGAAGCGCGCGGCGGCCTTCGCGGTCGGGCTGGCGGCGGAAAGATCGGTGGTAACCTCGGTGGCGCCGGAGGTGAGCAATCTCGCGACGAGCGCGCCGCCCGCTTTCTCCCAATCCGCCTCGCCATTGGCACCGACGCCGAGCAGCAGCACCTGGCGCGTGGCGTCGCCCTCGGCGACGAACAGCTCGACGATCGCGCCGGCCTCGCCGTCGAAGCGCGCGGCGCGGGCCGCGGCGGTGGCGAGCGCTTGATGCCCGTCGCCGAGCCCCGCCCAACTGGCGCGGCCGGCGAGATCCTTCTCGATCGGCAGCGCGAGGATCGCAGGGGCAGTGGAAGCGGCGGACGAGAAGGCGATCTGCATATAGGGTGACTTCCTGGGACGAGAACAGGCGCATGATCTAAGGTCGCCGGGCGGCAAGCACAACGATTGCAGCGCCGCGCGGGTGATGCGATAGGCGGGCGTGGGTGCGGCACCGTTCAGGGCGGGGCCGGCCACGCCGAAAGGGTATTCGGATAATCGTGTTGCGTTTCGACCTTATGGCCGGCTGTGCGCTCGCCGCGGCCCTTCTCGTCGCACCGGCGGCGGCGCAGGACCTGCAGAACCGCCCGGTCGCGCCGCCACCGGCGAGCGATCCCGCCTTGGCGACGCCCGCCGGCGACGATCAGGTGCAGTTCAGCGCCGGCAGTCTCGACTATGACAGCAATGCCGACATGGTCACCGCGCTCGACGAGGTGCGGATGTTCCGCCAGGGCGACCGGCTGCGCGCCGACAAGGTGGTGTGGAACCGCAAGACCGGCAAGGTCGTCGCGACCGGCAACATCGCGGTCACCAATCCGCAGGGCGACGTCGCCTACGGCGATTCGATCGAGCTGACCGATTCGCTCAAGGACGGGGTCGTCCAGAACATGCTGGTCGTGCTCGAACAGGGCGGCCGGATGGCGGCGGAGCGCGGCACGCGCCGCATCGACGGCTCGATGCAGCTCGACAAGGCGGCGTATACGCCGTGCGCGGTGCAGACCTCCGAAGGCTGCCCGAAGACGCCGTCGTGGCAGATCACCGCGGTGCGGATCACCTATCGTCCCGATCGCGAGCGCGTCTATTTCGGTGGCGGCCAGTTCCACCTGTTCGGCCTGCCGGCGCTCCCCCTGCCCGCTTTCTCGATGCCGGTCGGTGGCGGATCGGAAAGCGGCCTGCTCGCGCCCGACCTTCAGCTCGACCGGGTCAACGGCCTCGAACTGGTGACGCCTTATTATTTCCGGCTGGCGCCCAACAAGGGGCTGACGCTCACCCCGCACGTCTTCTCCGCTGTGCTGCCGATGATGCAGGCGCGCTACGAGGCGCTCGGCACCAACGGCGCCTTCCAGGTGACCGGCTACGTCACCGAGAGCCGGCGCAGCGACGATCTCAACACGGTGACGCCGACCGATACCGAACGCGCGTTCCGCGGCTATATCGACGGCATCGCGCGCTACCAACTGACCCCCAATTGGAGCGTCAGCGGATCGGCGCGCATCGCCAGCGACCGCACCTTCCTGCGCCGCTACGACATCTCGCGCGACGACCGGCTGCGCACCACCGCCTCGCTCGAGCGGATCGATCCCAACACCTATTTCGCGCTGACCGGCTGGTACATCCAGACGCTGCGGGTCAACGATCCGCAGGGCAACCAGCCGATCGCATTGCCCGAGATGGACTTTCGCAAGCGGATCGATCTCGCCGGCGGCAAATTGCAGTTGCAGGCGAACACGCTGGCGATCACCCGCACCGAGGGACAGGACACGCAGCGCGCGTTCGTCGCCGGGCAATGGGACCTGCGGCGGCTGACCAACTGGGGCCAAGAGGTGACGTTCACCGCCTACGCCCGCGCCGACGCCTACAACACGCACGATTCGCTGCTGACGACGGTCGCCAGCTATCGCGGCATCGACGGCTTCCAGGCGCGCGCGATCGGCGCGCTGGCGGCGGACATCAAATGGCCGTTCGTCGGCGAGTTCCTCGGCGGCACGCAGCGGCTGACGCCGCGGCTGCAGATCGTCGCCAGTCCCAAGGTCGCCAATCTCGACGTGCCCAACGAGGATGCGCGCGCGGTCGACCTGGAGGATTCGAACCTGTTCGCGCTCAACCGCTTCGCCGGCTACGACCGGTGGGAGGACAGCAGCCGCGCCACTTATGGCGCGGAATGGGCGGTGGCGGTGCCCGGCGTGACCTTCGACACGGTGATCGGCCAGAGCTATCGCCTGTCGGAGCGCCCGACGATCCTGCCGAGCGGCACCGGGCTCAGCGACCGTTTCTCCGACTTCGTCGGGCGCACGACGCTGCGCATCCGCGACTTCGTCTCGATCATCCACCGCTACCGGCTCGACAAGGACGGCCTTGCGGTGCGCCGCAACGAGGTGGATGCGACGATCGGCTCGCGCTCGACCTATGTCCTTGCCGGCTATCTAAGGCTCAACCGCAACATCTTCCCGGCGATCGAGGATCTCCAGGATCGCGAGGAGGTGCGGCTCGCCGGCCGGGTGCAGTTCGCGCGCTTCTGGTCGGTGTTCGGCTCGACCGTCATCGACCTCACCGACCGCAGCGAGGACCCGCAGTCGCTGTCCGACGGCTTCGATCCGATCCGCCACCGGCTCGGCGTCCAATATGAGGACGACTGCCTGCGGCTCGGCATGACGTGGCGGCGCGATTATCAGGATACCGGCGACGCGCGTTCGGGCAACAGCTTCCTGTTGACGCTGGCCTTGACCAACCTCGGTCGCTAAGCCGCAGTTCAGATGGATCGGGGCATGACCGGAACAGGCGTCGTGCCCGATGCGCGACGCCGAGCTTTGGGGTAACGGAAGAACGTGACGCAGAACAATCGACGCAGCGCCCGGATCGGTCGCACCATGAGCTGGCTCGCGCTGGCGGCGATCGCCACCGGCGCGGTCGCGCAGACGGTGCCCGACCAGCAGGTGCCCGAGACCAACCTCAACATCCCCACCAATCTGCAGATCTTCGGCAAGCTCGACCCCAACGTGCGCAAGCCGACCGCGATCGTCAACGACACGGTCATCACCGGTACCGACGTCGACCAGCGGCTGGCGCTCACCGTCTTCAACAACGGCGGCCGCGGCCCGGCGGCGGAGCAGGTCGACGAGTTCAAGTTGCAGATCCTGCGCCAGCTGATCGACGAAACGCTGGAGATCCAGGAGGCGAAGACCGCCGAGATCACCGTCACCGCGGCCGAGCTCGACCAGAGCGAGGCGGGTCTCGCCAAGCGGTTCAACATGACCGTGCCGCAATTGCGCGTCGCGCTGCGCAAGGCCGGATCGTCGGAGCGGTCGCTGCGCCGTGCGATCGAGGGCGAGCTCGCCTGGAGCCGCTATCTGCGCCGCAAGATCGAGCCGTTCGTCAACGTCGGCGACGAAGAGGTGAGCGCGATCCAGAAGCGGATCGAGGCGTCGCGCGGCACCGAGGAATATAATCTGCGCGAGATCTACCTGAGCGCGAACGACGCCAACCGCGCCGAGGTGTTCGCCAAGGCCAAGCAGATCATCGGCGAGATCCAGAAGGCACAGCAGCCGTTCGAGCTGTTCGCGCGCAACTATTCGGAAGCGTCGACGCGCGGCGTCGGCGGCGATCTCGGCTGGATCCGGCTGGTGACGCTGCCGCAGCCGCTCGCCGATGCGGCGCAGCAGATGCAGGTCGGCCAGGTCGCCGGCCCGATCGAGACGCCGGGCGGCTTCTCGATCCTCTACCTCACCGACAAGCGCACGATCGGTGCCGCCGACCCGCGCGATGCGCGGCTCAGCCTGAAGCAGCTCACCGTCGGCTTCCCCGCCGGCACGACTCAGGCGCAGGCGCAGGTGCGCGCCGCGACCTTCGCCAAGACGGTCCAGTCGATCCAGGGCTGCGGCACGGTCGAGAAGGTCGCCGCGACGATCGGCGCCGAGGTGGTCGACAACGATTCGGTCCGCATCCGCGACCTGCCGCCGCAGTTGCAGGAGATCCTGCTCAAGCTGCAGGTCGGCCAGGCGACCCCGCCGTTCGGCTCGCCGACCGAGGGCGTGCGCGCGCTGGTGCTCTGCGGTCGCGACGATGCGCAGCAATCGGCGGTGCCGGGTGCGGCGCAGATCCAGGGCCAGCTCGAACAGCAGCGTGTCAATTTGCGCGCGCAGAGCAAGCTGCGCGATCTGCGCCGCGACGCGGTCATCGAGTATCGTTGACATGAGCCAGGCGCCGCTCGCGATCACGATGGGCGATCCCGCCGGGATCGGACCGGAGATCGTCGCCAAGAGCTGGGCGGTGCGGGCGCTGCGCAGCCTGCCGCAGTTCGCGCTCGTCGGCGATCCCGCTGCGGTGCGGCGGGTGTGGAGCGGGCCGGTCGAGGCGATCGACGATCTCGATGACGCTGCGGCGGTATTCGACCATGCGCTGCCGGTGCTGGCGGTCGGCGATGCCGGACCGGTGACGCCGGGCGCGCCCGAGGTCGGCGGTGCGAAGGCGGCCTTGCAGGCGCTGGAACGGTCGATCGCCTTGGTCCGCAGCGGCGCGGCGCGGGCGCTGGTTACCGGACCGGTATCCAAGGCGCAATTGTACGGCATCGGCTTCAACCATCCCGGCCAGACCGAATTCGTCGCCGAACGCTGCGGCATCGCCGCGGAGGATGCGGTGATGATGCTTGCCGGGCCGAGCCTGCGCGTCGTGCCGATCACCGTCCACGTGCCGCTGGCGCAAGTGCCGTCGTTGCTGTCGGTCGAGCTGATCGTCGCCAAGGGCCGCGCCACGGCGCTGGGGCTGACCCGCGATTTCGGGATCGCCGCGCCGCGGCTCGCCTTCGCCGGGCTCAACCCGCATGCCGGCGAAGGTGGTGCGATCGGGCGCGAGGAGATCGACATCCTCGCACCGGCGATTGCGCAGCTGCGTGACGAGGGGATCGACGCGACCGGGCCGTTCCCCGCCGATACGCTGTTCCACGCACGAGCCCGCGCCGGCTATGACGCGGTGCTCTGCTGCTACCACGATCAGGCTTTGGTGCCGATCAAGACGCTGCATTTCGACGAGGGCGTCAACATCACGCTCGGCCTGCCGATCGTGCGGACCTCGCCCGATCACGGCACCGCCTTCGACATCGCCGGCCGCGACGAGGCGCATCCCGGCGCGATGATCGCGGCGATCGCGCTGGCGGGTCAGGCGGCGGACCGGCGCGCGCGGGCATGACCGACGCTCCTGCGGGCGGCAAGCTGCCGCCCCTGCGCGAGGTGATCGCGCGCTACGGGCTCAACGCCAGCAAGGCGCTGGGCCAGAATTTCCTGTTCGACGGCCAGTTGCTGGCACGGATCGCGGCGGTGCCGGGGGATCTCGATGGCGCGGAGGTGCTCGAGGTCGGGCCGGGGCCCGGCGGGTTGACCCGCACGCTGCTGGCGGCGGGGGCGAACGTCACCGCGATCGAGCGCGACCGGCGCTGCATCCCGGCGCTGGCGGAACTAGGCGAGGCCTATCCCGGCAAGCTGCGCGTGATCGAGGGCGACGCGCTGGCGGTGGATGCGCCGGCGCTGTTCGCCGGGCGGCCGCATATCGTCTCCAATCTGCCCTATAACGTCGGCACTGCGTTGCTGGTCGGCTGGCTGACCGCGGAATGGCAGCCGTGGTGGCAGTCGTGCACGCTGATGTTCCAGAAAGAGGTCGCCGAGCGGATCGTCGCCTCGGCGAACGACGACGCCTACGGGCGGCTGGCGGTGCTGAGCCAATGGCGCTCGTCGGCGCGGATCGCGATGCCGGTACACCGCTCGGCCTTCACCCCGCCGCCCAAGGTGATGTCTGCCGTGGTGCATATCGTGCCGGGCGAGGCGCCGGAGGGGGTCGAGGTGCGCGTGCTGGAGCGAATCACCGCGGCGGCGTTCGGCCAGCGACGCAAGATGCTGCGGCAGAGCCTGAAGGGCGTGCCGGGGGCCTTGGCCGGGCTGGAGCAGATCGGGATCGATCCGACGCGACGGGCGGAGACGGTGAGCGTCGACGAATTCGTCGCGCTGGCGCGGGTGGTGGGCGGCGCGAGTTGAGCCTAGAGGCCCAACGCGTGCCACACCGAGCCTCTCCTATGGCTGCGGTATGAGGCTTGATCGGTTCCCTAATTAGATCCGTCACCCCGGACTTGTTCCGGGGTCCACCGGGCCGCAGGAGAACGGTGTCCGCTCAAGCCTTTCTCCTCGCCGCGGAGTGGACCCCGGAACAAGTCCGGGGTGACGAGGTGGGTTTGGAACACGAGGGACTCACACTAACAACCATATGCGGTCCCCCGCCCCGTGCCGGGCGTTTATTCCTTCGGCGCGGTCGGCTTGGTTTCGGTCTGCGCGGTGGTGACCGGCGGTCCCTTGGCGATCGCTGCCGCCAGCTGGTTCGCCTCCGGGCAGCCGGCCTTGCAGAGCGTGCGGATCTTTGCGAGATTGGTCTTGGCGATCGCCACCGCACCCTTCGCGACCAGCGCCTCGCCCTGCCCGCGCAACGCGACGACGTCATTGGGTTCGAGCGTCAGCGCCTCGCGGTACAAGCGGATCGCCTTGCCGGGCAGGCCACGGCTCTCGGCGACCTCGGCAAGCGTGACGAACGCCTGACGGTTGCGCGGATCGACCGCGACCGCGGTCTCGAGCAGGTCGGTCGCGCCGTCGAGATTGCCGGCCGCTTTGGCGGCGCGGCCCTGCGCCAGCAATTGCAGCGAGCGCGCGTCGATCTGGTCGTCGGGTCGCTGGCCGCTGAGCGAGGTCGAGACACAGACGAGGGTCAGCGCAGCGGCAAGAGCGACGGACGTAACGCGCATGAAGGTCTCCACTGGGGGCACGGCTGCCGGATTAGCAGGGGCGGGTCAGCCGCGCGACAAAAAAGCCGTCGGTGTCGTCGCTTGCCGGATCGAGCCGATAGCCCTTTCCGCGCGGCGTGCCGGCGGGCAGATCGAGCGGCGCGGCGGTCCAGCCGGGATGATCGGCGAGGAAGGCGTCGACCTGATCCATGCCCTCGGCATCGAGCAGCGAACAGGTGATATAGACCAGAGCGCCGCTGGGCCGGACCAGCGCCGCGCCGACGGCGAGGACGTGCCGTTGCTGCGCGGCAAAGCCGGCGAGCCGGTCGGGCGTCAGCCGCCAGCGTGCCTCGGGATTGCGCCGCCACGTGCCCGTGCCCGAGCAGGGCGCGTCGATCAGCACGCAATCGGCGGCGTCCTGCCAGTCGGCGAGCGCCTCGGCTTCGCGCCGGGGGTCGAGCAGCCGCGTCTCGACGATGGTCACGCCGGCCCTGGCGGCGCGGGGCGCGAGGCGCGACAGGCGGCCGCGGTCGATATCGGCGGCGAGAATCTGCCCCTCGTCGCGCATCGCCGCGGCGAGCGCGAGCGTCTTGCCGCCGCCGCCCGCGCAGAGATCGACGATCCGCTGGCCGGGCTGCGCCAGCGCCGCGAGGCTGACGATCTGGCTGCCGGCGTCCTGCACCTCGGCCTGACCGGCGAGCGTGTCGATATTGGTGCCGGCGGGCAGCCGCAGCGCGTCGGGCAGACCGGGAATCGGTGTACCGCCGAGCCGTTCAGCGAGCGTCGCCGGATCGGCGAGCAGCCGGTTGACGCGTACGTCGAGCGGGGCGCGACCGATCAACGCCGCCTGCTGCTCCGCGCCGATCCCCGAGGCGGCGAGCGCGTCGGCGAGCCAGGCGGGCATGACGCCGCCGGGGGCCGCGCCCTCGCCGGCGGCGATCGGTGCGGGGCCGTGCGTCGAGCCATCGAAGGTGGCGGCGATCGCCGCGTCGTCGGCGGCGACCGCGAGCAGCGCGGCACGGCCCGAGGGGGGCACTTCGCCGGCGCGGCGGATCGCGGCATAGACGAGCTCGCGCACCGCGCGGCGGTCCTTCGACCCGGCGTAGCGGCGGGTGGCGAAATAGCGCGCGATGAGCGTGTCGGCGGCGGCGCCACCGCCGCGCGCCGCGGCGATGACCGCGTCGAGCAACTCGATCGCGGCCTGGGTGCGGGCGGCGGGGGTCACTTAG
Source organism: Sphingomonas sp. 2SG (assembly GCF_005503285.1). Classification (NCBI taxonomy): domain Bacteria; kingdom Pseudomonadati; phylum Pseudomonadota; class Alphaproteobacteria; order Sphingomonadales; family Sphingomonadaceae; genus Sphingomonas; species Sphingomonas sp. 2SG. The sequence goes on along the minus strand of NZ_SCMZ01000003.1, from coordinate 47,471 downwards.
CGGGTCGGGTAATTGGGGGCTTCCCGCGTGATGGTGACGTCGTGGACGTGGCTTTCCTTGAGCCCGGCGCCGGTGATCTGGACGAATTGCGCGCGCTTCTGCAGATCGGGGATCGTCGCCGAGCCCGTATAGCCCATCGCCGCCTTGATGCCGCCGACGAGCTGGTGGATCACGTCGCGCGCCGGCCCCTTATAGGCGACCTGCCCCTCGATCCCCTCGGGGACCAGCTTCATCTGGTCCTTGATGTCGCCCTGGAAATAGCGGTCGGCCGAGCCGCGGCCCATCGCGCCGACCGAACCCATGCCGCGATAGCTCTTATAGGCGCGGCCCTGATATAGGAACGTCTCGCCCGGCGCCTCCTCGGTGCCGGCGAGCAGCGAGCCGACCATGCAGGTCGAGGCGCCCGCCGCCAGCGCCTTGGCGAGGTCGCCCGAGGTGCGCAGGCCACCGTCGGCGATCACCGGCACGCCGTGCTTGGCGGCGGCTTCGGCGCAATCCATCACCGCGGTGAGCTGCGGCACGCCGACACCGGCGACGACGCGGGTGGTGCAGATCGACCCCGGGCCGATGCCGACCTTGATGCCGTCGGCACCGGCGTCGATCAGCGCGCGCGTCGCCTCGCCGGTGGCGACGTTGCCGGCGACGACCTGCACCGAGTTGGAGAGCTTCTTCACCCGCTCGACGGCGCGCGCGACGTCGCGATTGTGGCCGTGCGCGGTGTCGATGACGATCAGGTCGCATTCGGCGTCGACCAGCGCCTCGGTCCGTTCGAACCCCTTGTCGCCGACGGTGGTCGCGGAGGCGACGCGCAAGCGGCCGGAGGCGTCCTTGGTCGCGGTGGGATAGGTCACCGCCTTCTCGATGTCCTTGACGGTGATGAGGCCGACGCAGCGATAGGCCTCGTCGACCACCAGCAGCTTCTCGATGCGGCGCTGGTGGAGCAGCACGCGCGCCTCCTCCTGCCCGACGTCGGTCGAGACGGTGGCGAGATTGTCGTGCGTCATCAGCTCGGCGACCGGCTGTTTGGGATCGCCGGCGAAGCGGACGTCGCGGTTGGTGAGGATGCCGACGAGCTTGCCGTCGCGCTCGACCACCGGAATGCCGCTGATCTTGTGGTGCGCCATCAGCGCCTGCGCCTCGCCCAGCGTCGCGGTCGGCGCGATCGTGATCGGGTTGACCACCATACCCGATTCGAACCGCTTGACCTGGCGCACCGCGGCGACCTGTTCCTCGATCGACAGGTTGCGGTGGAGCACGCCGATGCCGCCCAATTGCGCCATGACGATCGCCATGTCCGCCTCGGTCACCGTATCCATCGCCGAGGACAGGATCGGGATGTTGAGCGCGATGCCGCGCGTCAGCTGCGTGCGCGTGTCGGCGGTGCTCGGCAGGATGTCCGACTCGCCGGGTACGAGCAGAACGTCGTCGAAGGTGAGGCCGAGCCGGATGTCCAAGGTGCCGTTTCCTCGCGGGAGGGATAAGTGGCGGGCCATGTAACCGCAGCGCAGCATCTGCGCTAGAGGGCGGCGAGATGCGCCGCGACGTATTCCGTCACCACGCCGACGAGCGAGCCGCCGAAACGCGGGTTGAGTTCGAGGATGCGCAAGGCGCCCTCCTCCCATTTGTAGTTGAAGCAGCAGGTGCCTTCATAGCCGAGCGCTTCGAGGATCGCGGTGCAAGGGCCAAGCGCCGGGCCGGGATCGGCGGGGGTGATGCTCGCCGGGCGATCGACCGCGCCGCGGACGCCGAGCGGCTGGCCCATGTCGTAGCGATAGGCGACCTGGAAGCGGATCGCGCCGCCGACGCGGAGCAGGTGGAGGACGTATTCGTCGGCACCGGCGACCGCGCGCTGGCGGAAGACGTCGGGATGATCGCTGCCGTCATCCTCGCCGGGACCGCGGATCATCGCGCAGCCGAGGCCGAAATCGCCGCGCCGGGTCTTGCGAATATAGGGATAGTCGGTCGGCCGCGCGCCGAGCAGCGTGGGCACGGTGTCGCCGAAGCCGTGATCGATCAGCCAGAGGTTGAATGCCAGTTTGTCGTCGCACAGCGCGACGAGGTCGGCGGTCGGGAGCACCGCGCGCCCGCCACGCGCGCCCTCGATCTGCCCGACGCGCAGCGGCACGACGAGATCGAAGCGCGACAGGTCGACCGCGTCGAAGGGGGCGAAGCTCGCCTCGTACCGATGATGATCGATATGGCGGGCGATCGCGGGCATCTGCGTGGGATGGTTGCCGAAAAGAATGCGCTGCATGGTGACCTTTGTCGGACGTCGAGCTGTGCTAGGATCGTGCAACGGCGTAGGGATTCGCGCCGGCGGGAGGGCTCATGGGTATCACGATTGCTGCATTCGCACTGGTCCTGGTGCTGTTCTATCTGTTCACCAGCATCAAGATCGTCCGGCAGGGCTATCAATATACGATCGAGCATTTCGGCCGCTACACCGCCACCGCAAGCCCGGGCTTCAACTTCTACCCCGCCTTCTTCTACCGGGTGGGGCGCAAGGTGAACATGATGGAGCAGGTGATCGAAATTCCGGGTCAGGAGATCATCACCAAGGACAATGCGATCGTCTCGACCGACGGCGTGGTCTTCTTCCAGGTGCTCGACGCGCCGAAGGCGGCCTATGAGGTGTCGGACCTGTATGTCGCGTTGCTCCAGCTCACCACGACCAACCTGCGCACGGTGATGGGATCGATGGACCTCGACGAAACGCTGTCGAAACGCGACGAGATCAACGCGCGGCTGCTGTCGGTCGTCGACCATGCGACGGTGCCGTGGGGGGTCAAGATCACCCGTGTCGAGATCAAGGACATCCGCCCGCCCGCCGATATCGTCACCGCCATGGGCCGGCAGATGAAGGCGGAGCGCGAGAAGCGCGCCAACATCCTCGAAGCCGAGGGCACGCGGGCGTCGGAGATCCTGCGTGCCGAAGGACAGAAGCAGGCGCGCATCCTCGAATCGGAAGGGCGCAAGGAATCCGCCTTCCGCGACTCGGAGGCGCGCGAGCGTGCCGCGGAAGCCGAGGCGAAGGCGACGCTGGTGGTGTCCGAGGCGATCGAGCGCGGCGGGACGCAGGCGATCAACTATTTCATCGCGCAGAAATACGTCGAGGCGATCGGCAAATTCGCGACCAGCCCCAATGCCAAGACGATCCTGTTCCCGGTCGAGGCGACGCAATTGATCGGGACGCTCGGCGGGATCGGCGAACTCGCCAAGGATGCGCTCGGCAAGGCCCCTGCCCCGACCGCCGCCACCGGGGCGGCCAGGCCCGAGGTGAAGCGCGGGCCGTTCGAACTGCCGCCGGCGTGACGCTGGACACGATCGGCGGAGCGGGCGGCGCGTGGCTGATCGCGGCGCTGCTGCTCGGGATCGCCGAGCTGGTGATCCCCGGCGTCTTCGCGGTGTTCCTCGCGATCGCCGCGGCGGTGGTCGGCGTCGCGGTGCTGGTGTTGCCCGGCCTGCCGGTGGCGGCGCAGATCGTCGCCTTCGCGCTGTGGAGCATCGTCACCGTCCTGATCGGCAAGCGCTGGTACGTGGATTTTCCGGTGCCGAGCAGCGATCCGCAGCTCAACGACCGCGTCGCGCGGCTGATCGGCACCACCGCGGTGGTACAGGTGGCGATCGGCCCCGAGGGCGGCCGCGTCGTGGTCGGCGACGGATCGTGGCCGGCGCGCGGCGTGGTCGCGGAGGCCGGCGCACGGGTGCGGATCGTCGCGATCCGCGACGGTATCGCGATCGTTGAGCCGGCGGGCGGTTAATTCGCTGCGCACCACGCTTGCCGGGTGTAAGCGGCACGGCGATCTGCTATATGGAACCTGTGACCCAGAGCATCCCCCACAGCTTCCCGATCGGCATCGATCCCGCCGACATCGATTTCATGGGGCACGTCAACAACGCGAGCTACCTGAAGTGGGTACAGGACGCCGTGGTCAGCCACTGGCAGAAGCTCGCGCCGGCGGAAGCGGTCACCGCGCATCTGTGGGTCGCGCTGAAGCATGAGATCACCTACCGCAAGCCGACCTTCCTCGGCGACGACGTGATCGCGACGGTGCTGCTCGAAAAGGTACAGGGCGCGCGTGCCTTCTATGAGACGGTGATCCGGCGCGGCGAAGAGGTGCTCGCCGAGGTCAAATCGAGCTGGTGCTGCCTGGATGCGGAAACGTTGCGGCCGGCACGGCTAGCGCGTGAGATCGTCGAGCAATTCTTCCAGCGGGGCGATGGGCCGTTGCCGGCGGCGGGGCCGGTCGAGCGCGGCTGACCGGGGTCGGGGCAGCGGCGATTACGCGACCCAGGCCATCTGCGAATAGTCCCGCCAGAGCATCCGGGTATCGCACGTGCGGCCTAGGCTCGTGGCGAGTCGCGCGACCTCCCCTGCCAGCTCGGCGCGCGGCGTGACGTCGAAATGCGCGAGCCATGCCAGAAACGGCTTGCGCCAGATCGCCGGCCAGCCCGACTGCGTGCCGAAGTCCACCACCACCAACCGTCCCATGTCGCGCGTCACCGCCAGCCCCTGCGCCAGCGCCTCCCGCCATGGCGGGATCATCGACAGCGTGTAGCTGAACATCACGCGATCGAACCGCGCCAGCCCGAACAACATCTGCGAATCGAAACCGGCGGCATCGCCCTGCGCCAGCACGATCCGGTCCGACAGGCCGGCGGCGGCGACGTTGGCGCGTGCGGTGGTCAGCATCGCGGCGGAGATATCGATGCCGTAGAGCCGGACGCCGGGCCAGGCGCGGGCCGCGCGGATGAGATTGCGTCCCGTGCCGCAGCCGATCTCCAGCAGCGTACCGCCCGCATGCAGGTCGAGCCCGTCGATCAGCCGATCCCGCCCGAACAGATAATATTTGCGGGTGAGATCGTAGATATGTCGCTGCCCGCCGTAGATGCGATCCATCCGGCTGGCATGGTCCCGCTCAATCATCGGCGAGCACGTAGAGATGGACGCCGCCATAGATCGCCGACCGGTCCTGCGCGGTGAACCGACGCGACGCCTCCGCCTGATAGCGCCAGCGCGCGACGATCGCGTCGGGAACGCGGCCGGGGATGATGTCGGCCTCGCCGGCGGTGCGGAACAGGATGCGCGCACCGGGCCGCGCGGTTCGGGTGATCTGCGCCCATAGCTCGCCGAGCTGTTCGTCGGTCATCCAGTCCTGCGCGTCGAGCAGGATATAACGGTCGCGCGATGCGGCGGGCAGGCCGGCGAGATGTTCGGTCATATTGGCGTGGCGGAGATCGACGCGGCCGACGCGGGCGACGATCGCGTCATAATGCTCCGCTTGCAGATAGGGCGGCAGCGGCGCGGCGGGTCCCTCACCGTAACGGCGGCCGAACGCCTGCCAGGCGAAATAATTGTCGCGCAGGTCGAAGCCGCAGGCGAGCTTTTCCAGCCGCTGGCGCAGCACCGCCGCCATCCGTCCGTCGCCGGCGAGCGCCTCGAACTGCGCCGGCGGGATGCCGAGGCCGAACAGCGAGGCGGGCTGGTCGGTCAGCCATTTGACGAAGCCGCGGTCGAACACCGGCGCGAAATCGCGTTCGAAGATGGCGCGCTGCTCCTCGATCGTCTCGGCTTCGAGCAGCAGTCGCGGATCGACGCCGTTGAGCCTGGCGAGCAGATGCGCCGCACCGATGAAGCGGCCGAGCAGCCCGCGCTTGTGAACGCCGCTGGCGAAACCGGCGATCCGGCGCCGGCCGCTGAGATCGCGCCCTTCCCAATAGCGGCGCGTCGGCTCGTCGATATGCGGACGGATATGCCGTTCGTACGCCGCGAGATTGTCGCGGCTGGCGGCGTGCCCGAAGAAGCGGTGGAAGCTCGCATGATCGGGCAGATGGCGGGCCGCGGCGAGCTTGAGCGTGCCGAGCGCGATATGCGCGGTGTTGAGGTCGACCGCGTCGATCGCCTTGGGGTCGGCGGTCAGATAGGACAGCATGTTGCAGCCGCCCGAGGCGATGGTGACGACATGGCTGTCGGGCGTGATCGCCAGCGCCGCCATGTCGACCACCGGGTCTTCCCAGATCTGCGCATAGACGAGGCCGCGGAACGCCCAGGTGAAGGCGCGTTCGAGCAGGCCCTGTCTGGAAAGATGGCCGTGCCGCTGCATCGCGGCTGCCACTGCCTTTTGCGTTCCGCTCATCGTTCCGCCCCTGATTGTCCTGGGGCGGGCCCATGCGCCGCCAATGTGACGGCGCATGGTCGGTTGCGCGATGCTATCGTGACAGCATCACGCCGCTTCGGTCACCTGCGGTGCCGATCGACGCACGCCGGCATCGACATGGTCGTCGAATTGCGCGAAATTCTCGACGAACAAATCGACGAGTTTCGCGGCGGTGGCGTCATAGGCGGCGGTATCCGCCCAGGTGCTGCGCGGGTCGAGGATCGCGCCGTCGACGCCCGGCACCGCGACCGGCACCTGGAAGCCGAAATTGGGATCGGTGCGGAACTCGCCGTGCTTGAGGCTGCCGTCGAGCGCGGCGTTGAGCAGCGCGCGCGTCGCCTTGATCGGCATGCGATGACCGACGCCATATTTGCCGCCGGTCCAGCCGGTGTTGACCAGCCAGCAATCCACCCCGCCCTCGGCGATCCGCTCCTTGAGCAGATTGCCGTAGACCGAGGGATGCCGCGGCATGAACGGCGCGCCGAAACAGGTCGAGAAGGTCGCGTCGGGCTCGGTGACGCCGATCTCGGTGCCGGCGACGCGCGCGGTATAGCCCGACAGGAAATGGTACATCGCCTGATCGGGGGTCAGCTTGGCGATCGGCGGCAGCACGCCATAGGCGTCCGCGGTCAGCATCACGATGTTCTTGGGCACCCCGCCCATATTGTCGCGCGAGGCATTGGGGATGAAGTCGATCGGATAGGCGCCGCGGCTGTTCTCGGCGAGGCTGTTGTCGTCGAGATCGAGCTGGCGGGTGACCGGGTCCATCACGACATTCTCGAGCACCGTGCCGAAGCGCTTGGTGGTCGCGAAAATCTCCGGCTCGGCATCGGGCGACAAGCGGATCATCTTGGCGTAGCAGCCGCCCTCGAAATTGAACACCGCCGTGTCGGACCAGCCGTGCTCGTCGTCGCCGATCAGCGTGCGGCTGGCATCGGCGCTGAGCGTCGTCTTGCCGGTGCCCGACAGGCCGAAGAACACCGCGGTCGCGCCGTCCGCGCCCATGTTGGCCGAGCAATGCATCGGCATCACGCCGCTCTTCGGCAGCAGATAGTTGAGCAGGCCGAACACCGACTTCTTCATCTCGCCGGCGTAGCGGGTGCCGCCGATCAGGATCAGCTTCTCGGTGAAATTGACCGCGATCACCGTCTCGCTGCGCGTGCCGTGGCGGGCGGGATCGGCGCGGAAGCTCGGCAGGTCGATGATCGTATATTCGGGGACGAAGCCCTGCAGCTCATGCTCCTCCGGCCGGACCAGCATCGTGCGGATGAAGAGGTTGTGCCAGGCAAGCTCGTTGACGACGCGGACGCGGACCCGGTTCTCCGGCTGCGAACCGCCGTAGAGATCCTGGACGAACAGATGCTCCTTGTCGCGCAGCGCGGCGAGGAAATCGGCCTTGAGCGCGGCGAAATGCGCCGGGTCCATGCCCTTGTTGGACTTGCCCCACCAGACGCTGTCCTCGGTCTCGGCGTCGCGGACGATGAACTTGTCCTGCGCCGAGCGGCCGGTGTGCGCGCCGGTTTCGACCACCAAGGGCCCGTCGGCGCTGAGCTTGCCCTCGCCGCGGGCGACCGCGGCCTCGACCAGCCGCGCGGTGACCAGGTTCCAGTGGAGATCGGCTCTCGTTTCGATAGACTGGCTCGCGAGACCTGCGTGCGGAATGCGCTCGTTCACGTACATCCTCCCAATGCGTTCGGCCCGGCGCGCGCATCCTGGGGAGGGTCTGCACGCACGCCGGTGATCGGCCTGCGCATAAGCCAGCCGCGACGTAGCGTCAAATCGCCGCGCGACGGACGGTGGGTCGTTACGGGACGGAATGATGGCCTTTCCGGCGTTTGTGAGCCGCTACACAGGGGAGACGATCCTCAGGTTGAGCCTCGCGCCGCTTTGCCCTACCGCAGGCCGATGATGCCGAGGGTCCCCCACGTATGACCGCGACGATCGCGCTGGTCGACGACGACCGCAATATCCTGACCTCGGTCTCGATTGCCCTGCAGACCGAGGGGTTCCTGACCCGCGTCTATTCGGACGGCGAGACTGCGCTCAAGGCGCTCACCGACAATCCGCCCGATCTCGCCATCTTCGACATCAAGATGCCGCGGATGGACGGACTCGAGCTGCTGCGCCGGCTGCGCGAGAAGAGCCAGATCCCGGTGATCTTCCTGACCAGCAAGGACGACGAGCTCGACGAGGCGCTCGGCCTGGCGATGGGTGCGGACGATTATATCGCCAAGCCGTTCAGCCAGCGGCTGCTGATCGCCCGCATCCGCGCGATCCTGCGCCGGACCGAGGTCGCCGCCACCACGGCGGAGGATCCGGCCGCGACCGGCAGCGAACCGCTGGTGCGCGGGCGGCTGTCGATGGACCCGGCGCGGCATCGCACCACCTGGGGCGGCGAGCCGGTGACGCTGACCGTCACCGAATTCCTGATCCTCGAAACGCTCGCGCAGCGGCCGGGCATCGTCAAGACGCGCAACCAGCTGATGGATGCGGCCTATCAGGACGACATCTACGTCGACGACCGCACCATCGACAGCCATATCAAGCGCCTGCGCCGCAAGTTCCGCGGCGTCGATCCCACCTTCGACGCGATCGAGACCCTGTATGGCGCCGGATACCGATTCTCCGACGAGTGAGCCGCGGCCGGAGGGCGGCGATCTCGCGCTGCGCTGGTCGGGGCAGATCTCGCTCACCCGCCGCATCCTCGCGGTCAACATCATCGCGCTGCTGCTGCTCGCCGGCGGCTTCTTCTATCTCGATTCGTATCGCAGCCGGATCGTCGACAGCCGCGTCGCGCAGGCGGCGCGCGAGGCGCGGCTGATCGGAGAGGCACTGGCGATGGTCGCCCCCGACCAGCGCGACGACCTGCTGCTGCGGCTGACACGCGACACGAACGCGCGGCTCAGGGTGTTCGACGCGACGGGGCGGACGATCGTCGACAGCCGCGCGCTGGGATCGCGCAACGCGGTGCTGCTCGATCCCGACAAACAGGCGTGGGACCAGGTGGTGGCGCGCTGGCTCGACGCCGGGATCGACATCATCGTCGGCGCGGCGCGTGCGCCGCTCTACCGCGAGCGGAGCGACGGGCGGCAATGGCCCGACGTGCGGCGGGCGCGTACCGGGCTGAGTTCGGCGAGCGTCTGGCGTGCGCCCGACCGCACGCCGGTGATCACCGCCGCGGCGCCTTTGCCGAGCGGCGGCGTGGTGATGACGACGATCAACGCGCGCGACATCACCCAGACGGTTCGGATCGAGCGCTTCCGATTGAGCCTCGTGCTGCTGCTGGTGACGATCGTGTCGGTCGCGCTGTCGCTGTTCCTCGCGCGGACGATCGTACGGCCGTTGCGCCGGCTGGCGCGGGCGGCGGTGCGGGTGCGCCTCGGCCGGGCGCGCGAGGTCGTCGTCCCCCGTTTGCCCTCGCGCCGCGACGAGATCGGCAGCCTGGCGCGTGCCCTCTCCGACATGAGCCTCGCGCTGCGTGCGCGGATCGATGCGACCGAGGCGTTCGCCGCCGACGTGACGCACGAGATGAAGAACCCGCTCGCCTCGCTGCGGTCCGCGGTCGAGGGGCTCGACGCGGTCAGGGACCCCGACTTGCGCGCGCGGCTGCTGTCGATCGTCCGCGACGACGTCCATCGGCTCGACCGGCTGATCACCGACATCTCCGAGGCGTCGCGCCTCGACGCGCAGCTCAGCCGCGCCAAGTTCGAGGCGATCGATATCGCGGCGATGATCCGCGCGCTGGTCGGCCAGCGGCTCGCTCGCGAGGTCGAGCGCGGCGTGCGGCTGCGCTTCGATCATGCCGGGGCGCCGCTGGTGACGCTCGGCGAGGGCGCGCGGCTCGAACGCGTGTTCGACAATCTGATCGACAACGCCCTCTCCTTCTCGCCCGACGGCGCGCTGATCGCGATCGCGGTGGCGCGCGAGGGCGACGATCTCGTCGTCCGCGTCGAGGATGAGGGGCCGGGCGTACCCGAGGAAGCGCGCGAGGCGATCTTCCGCCGTTTCCAGTCGATCCGCCCCGAATCGGAAGCGTTCGGCCAGCATTCCGGCCTCGGCCTCGCGATCGCGCGGACGATCGTCGAGGCGCATCAGGGCAGCATCGCGGTCGAATCGCGCGAGGACCGGTTGGGCGGTGCGCGCTTCGTCGTCCGCCTGCCGCTCGTTGCCGAATGATCGCGCGCGAACGCCGCCACGCGACCTGCGTCGCGATCCATGGCCGCGCGGTGCTGCTCGAAGGGCCGCCGGCGGCGGGCAAGTCCGACCTCGCATTGCGGCTGATCGATCGTGGCGCGATGCTGGTCAGCGACGACCAGACATTGCTGGTGCGCGACGGTGCGGTGCTGCTGGCCAGCGCGCCGGCGACGATCCGCGGCCAGATCGAGGTGCGCGGGATCGGCATCGTCCGCATGGCCTCGGTCGACGACGTGCCGGTCGCGCTGATCGTCCGGCTCGACGGCGCGCCCGTCCGCATGCCAGAGCGGCAGCGGCGCCGGCTGGCGGGACTCGACGTGCGCGAGATCGCGCTCGACGCGTTTCACGCCGCGACGCCGCTCAAGATCGAATGGGCATTGCGTCAGCCCGAGGCGACACCGGAATGAGGTTCCTGCCATGACCAAGGACATATTGCTCGTCACCGGCCTGTCCGGCGCGGGCAAGTCGACGGTGCTCAAGACGCTCGAGGATCTCGGCTGGGAGGTGGTCGACAATCTGCCGCTGGTGCTGCTCGACCGGTTGCTCGACGCCCCGCTCGCCGCGGGGGCGGCGGACGACAGCCAGCCGCTGGCGATCGGCATCGGCGCGCGCACCCGCGATTTCGACCCGACGCGGATCGTCGAGCGCATCCGCTCGCTGCGCGACGATCATGGCCTCGATATCGGCATGCTGTTCCTCGACTGTTCGGGCGCCGAGCTGGAGCGGCGCTATTCCGAGACGCGGCGGCGCCACCCGCTCGCCCCCGACCGGCCGGCGGGCGACGGCATCGCGCGCGAGCGCGAATTGCTACGGCCATTGCGCGACTGGGCCAACCGGCTGATCGACACCACCGATCTCACCGCCAATGCGCTGGCGCAGCAGGTGCGCACGACCTTCGCCGGCCATGGGCGCGACGCGCCGGTGCTGTCGATCCAGTCGTTCGGCTTCGCGCGCGGGCTGCCGCGCAACGCCGATCTCGTCTTCGACATGCGTTTCCTGCGCAATCCGCATTGGGACCCGGTGCTGCGGCCCGGCACCGGGCTGGACGCCGACGTCGCCGCTTATGTGGCGGCGGACCCCGCCTATCCGGCGGCGATGGAACAGATCGGCAGCCTGCTCGAATTGCTGCTGCCGCGCTATCGTGCCGAGGGCAAATCCTATGTCAGCGTCGCGATCGGCTGTACCGGAGGGAGACATAGATCGGTCCATGTCACCGAGCGTCTCGCTGACCGGTTGCGCAAAGCGGGTTTTTCGCCCACCATTACGCATCGCGACCTCGGGGCCGCACCGCAGGACTCGCTCGAGGGGCCGCCGGCCAGCAAATGAGTAACGTATCTGAGATGATTGGCCTCGTTCTGGTGACGCACGGGCGGCTTGCGGAAGAATTCGTGACCGCGATGATCCATGTCGTCGGCCCGCAGGATCGCATCGCGACGATCTCGATCGGTCCCGATGACGATATGGAGGAGCGGCGCGCCGATATCGCCACCGCGATCGGCGCGGTCGATTCGGGGCGCGGCGTGATCGTGCTGACCGACCTGTTCGGCGGCACGCCGTCCAACCTCGCCATCTCGCTGATGGAGCGCGGCCGGGTCGAGGTGATCGCGGGGATGAATTTGCCGATGCTGATCCGGCTCGGCTCGGCGCGCAAGTCGATGAAGGTCGTCGAGGCGGTCGCCGCGGCGCGCGAGGCGGGGCGCAAATATATCTCGGTCGCCTCCGAAGTGCTCGGCGAGGCGGCGGCGTGAGCGACGAGATCGCCCGCACCGTCCTCATCACCAACAAGCGCGGGCTCCACGCGCGGGCGAGCGCCAAGTTCGTCACGCTCGCCTCGACCCAGCCGGTGGAAGTCAGGGTCAGCAAGGACGACGGCGCGGTGACCGGCACGTCGATCATGGGACTGATGATGCTCGGCGCCGCCAAGGGCGATTCGATCACGATCAGCGCGAGCGGCGACGGCGCCGAGGCGGCGGTCAGCGCGCTGTGCGAGCTGGTCGAGGCCAAATTCGGCGAAGATTGAGCTTGCGCTGACCGGCCGCTGTGCCGGAGGGGGGACCTATGCCCCGTGAGATCACCGCCTTTTCCAACCCCCTCGTCAAATATGCCCGCGAGCTGCGCGACAAGCGCCATCGCCGCGGCGCGCGCCAGTTCATGGCCGAGGGGCTGCGTATCCTCACCGAGGCGCGCGAGACCGGGCGGCTGCCGCGCATCCTGTTCTATGCGGCGGGCAATGCCGACCATCCTTTGGTCCATGCCCTGTCGATCGACGTCGAGATGGCGGGCGGCGAGTCGATCCAGACAACGCCCGACATCCTGTCCAAACTGTCGGGCAAGGACAATCCGCAGGCGGTGGTCGGCGTATTCGACGAGTTCGACCGGACGCTCGCCGATCTCGATCGGACCACGGCGAAGATCTGGCTGGTCGCCGAGCGGCTGCGCGATCCCGGCAATCTCGGCACGATCCTGCGCACCGCCGATGCGGTCGGCGCGGGCGGGCTGATCCTGATCGGCGAATGCGTCGATCCCTTTTCGGTCGAGGCGGTGCGCGCCAGTATGGGGGCGCTGTTCACCATTCCCGTCGTGCGAAGCGAGTGGGCGCCGTTCCTCGGCTGGCTGCGCGAGGGGCCGGGGCAACTCGTCGGGCTGAGCCTCGATACCGAGCATGATTATCGCGCGGCGCGCTACGCGGCGCCGACCTTCCTGCTGACCGGCAACGAGGCGCAGGGGATGCCGGCGGACTATGCCGCGGCGTGCGACCTGCTGGTCAAGATCCCGATGCTGGGCAAGGCGGACAGCCTCAACGCCGCGGTTGCAACGGCGGTGATGGCCTATGAGGTGCTGGCGCAGCTCGGCTAGGGCTCATCCTCGCGTCTTGCCGGGCAGCCAACATGGACGAGTTGGACGCCTTAATCAAAACGATCGAGCCCTATCATTTCGACATCTGCACCGATCAGAAAACAGCCATTCGGTACCACGACGGTCTCAAGTGGACATCAGCGCCGGATACGACCGCCGCATCAAAGCCTTGCCGATCGGCTTAGCCTCCGACCATGCCGCTGACCCGAATCGCGCCGCCACGGTTGACGATCCGGCCGGACACCATGCCGCTGATCCGCGCCCGGGCGCCGGCCTCGACATAGACGTCTCCTGCGACCATGCCGCTGATCCGGACATCGCAGCCAGAGCGAACGATCACGTCGCCCGCCACCATGCCGGACAGCCTGCCGTCGTGATCCATGATGACGTCGCCGTCGTGCATGCCCTTCATCGTCGCGACCCTATTCTGCCGCGTCGGGGAGGCGCAGCGCTTCCTCACCGTAGCGCGCCAACGCCTCGACGGGTTCCGCAACGCCGATCTCGCGCGCACCCGGCTCGATATTGAGGTCGCGGAACTTGCGCGCCGACACCAAGGCGCGGCTTTCGAAGCTCGAGACGAAATTGTTGTAATTGTTGACCGCCGTCGTCAGGCCGCCGCCGACCTTACGCAGATCCTCGCCGGCCTTGGCAAGCCGGTCGTAGAGTTCCTTGCCGAGCGCGCCGATCGCTCGGGCCTCGGTCGCCAGTTTCTCCTGCCGCCAAACCGCCGCCACCGTGCGCGCGATCGCGATCAGATTGGTCGGGGTGGCGAGCAACACCTTCTTGTCGAACGCATAGTCCCACAGGCCGGCATCGTGCTCCAGCGCGGCGGACAGGAAATGCTCGCCGGGAACGAACATCACGACATATTCGGGCGTGTCGTCGAACTGCGACCAATAGGCCTTTGCCGACAGGCCGTTGATATGCGCGCGCATCGAGGCGGCATGCGCGGTGAGACCGATGTGGCGCTCGCTCTCGTCGACCGCGCCGAAGGCGTCCTGATAGGCGTTGAGCGACACCTTGGCGTCGATGATCAGCGACTTGCCGCCGGGAACGCGGACGATCGCATCGGGGCGCAGGCGGCCCCCTTCCCCGTCGGCGACGCTGACCTCCATCGCGAAATCGGTATGTTCGGCGAGGCCGCAGGTCTCGAGCACGTTGCGGAGCTGCTGCTCGCCCCAGCGGCCGCGCGCCTTGGGCGCGTTGCGCAGCGCGTTGACCAATTTGGCCGCCTCACCCGAGACGCGTTCCTGACCGAGCCGCATCTGTTCGATCTGGCCCTTGAGATCGCCGAAGGCGTCGCGGCGTTCGGCCTCGACCTTGGCGACGCCCTCCTCGTAGCGGGCGAGACGGTCGTTGACCGGCTGGAGCAAGGATTTGAGGTTGGTGCCGGCGAGTTCCTCCGAATGGCGGAAGCGCGCTTCGGCGCGGTCGAGGAACGCCTTCTGCGCATCGGTCAGCGCCTTGTTGGCGAGGTCGTTGAACTGCGCCGCCATCTGCTCCTTGGCGTCGCGCATGTCGAGCAGGCGCGCTTCGAACGCCTCGACCTGCGCGCCGGTGCTGGCGAGCGCGGTGCGGGCGGCGTCGCGATCGGCGCGGATCGTCGCGAGTTCGTCGCGCAAGGCATCGAGGGTAGCCGCACGGTCCTCCGACTGGGCGCGCAGCGCGGCGAGGTCGCGCATCGCCTCGTTGCGCTCGCGCTCGACGGCGTCGCGGGCGCGGGCGACCAGTTCGGCGTCGGCGGCCTTGCTCTGCGCCACGGCGAGATCGGCCGCGAGGCTGCCTGCCTTGCGGTTGGCGAGCAGCGCGCCGACGAGCAGGCCCGCGGCCAGCGCGAGGATGGCGATGATGACGATCGTCAGGTCCACGTTCATTCCCTTTGGCGGCCGGCAAACCGCGCCGGCAGTCTTGTCGTGGCGAGGAACATAGATCGAACGTCGGGGGGAGGACAGTCCCTAAATACGGCAGACGGGATGCGAGAGGCTACCAAGGCGCGGCCCCTTCCTTCAGGGAGGGGGACTTGGCAAATGCCTTAGCGGCGCATCTTCGCCAGCTTCTTCATGACCATGTCGCGCTTCAGGCGGCTGATATGGTCGATGAAGAGCACGCCGTTGAGATGGTCGATCTCGTGCTGCATGCAGGTCGAGAGCAGGCCGGTGAGCTCTTCCTCGTGGCGCTCGCCCTGTTCGTCGAGCCAGCGGACGCGGCAGCTCGCCGGGCGGGCGACGTCGGCATATTGTTCGGGGATCGACAGGCAGCCTTCGTTGTAGCTGCTCGTCTCTTCGCTGACCGAGAGGATTTCGGGGTTGATATAGGCGTGGGGCGCCTTGATCGGCTTGTCGTCCTCGTCCTTCTCGTCCTGCAGGTCGATGACGAGGATGCGGCTGTCGATACCGACCTGAATTGCGGCGAGGCCGATGCCGTTGGCGTCGTACATCGTATCGATCATGTCCCGGACGAAGGCGCGCGTCTCGTCGGTGACCTGCTCGACGGGCTTGGAGATCAGGCGCAGGCGCGGATCGGGGACTTCGACGATGGGGAGGACTGCCATGCCCGGTCAGCTAGGTGGCGAGGAGTTTGGCGTCAAGTTCGAGCGTAGTCCTCCCCGGCACGGGGAGGAATTAGACCGGACGTCGCGCGCGCAGCGCCTGCGCGAGCGTGCCTTCGTCGAGATAATCCAGCTCGCCGCCGACCGGCAGGCCGTGGGCGAGCTGGGTCACGCGCACCGGGAAGCGCTCGATGCGGTCGGCGAGGTAATGCGCCGTCGTCTGGCCCTCCAGCGTCGCGTTCATCGCGAGGACGACCTCGTCGATGCCGCCGCCCTCGATCCGGGTGACCAGTGCGTCGATCGCGAGATCCTCCGGGCGGATGCCTTCGAGCGCCGACAGCCGGCCGCCGAGGACGTGGAAGCGGCCGGGAAACAACCGCGAGCGTTCGAGCGCCCACAGGTCCGCCACTTCCTCCACCACGCAGAGCGAGCGCTGGTCGCGGCGCGGGTCGGCGCAGATCGCGCAGGGGTTGGCGGTGTCGACGTTGCCACAGGTGGCGCAGGTCTCGAGCCGTTCGTCGACCGCCTCGAGCGCGGCACGCAGCGGACCGAGCGCCGCCTCGCGCTTCTTGAGCAGATGCAGCACCGCGCGGCGCGCCGAACGCGGGCCAAGGCCGGGGAGGCGCGCGAGCGCCTGGGTCAGGGCTTCGATTTCGGGAGAGGCCATGACGGAACAGATAGGGGGTTGCGCCGTCGCCCGCCAGCGCGTTGAAGGCAGGCCATGCGGATCATCTTTATGGGAACCCCCGACTTCGCCGTACCGACGCTGGAGGCGCTGGTTTCGGCCGGGCATGACGTCGTCGCGGCCTATAGCCAGCCGCCGCGCCCCGGCGGGCGGCGCGGGCGCGAGACGGTCGCCTCGCCGGTGCAGCAGCGCGCCGAGGCGCTCGGGATCGCGGTGCGGCATCCGGTCAGCCTGAAGGGCGCGGAGGAGCAGGCGGCGTTCGCGGCGCTGGACGCGGATGTCGCGGTGGTGGCGGCGTACGGGCTGATCCTGCCGAAGCCGGTGCTGGCGGCGCCGCGGTTGGGGTGTCTCAACGTGCATGGCTCGCTGCTGCCGCGCTGGCGCGGGGCGGCGCCGGTGCAGCGCGCGATCCTCGCCGGCGATGCCGAGACCGGGGTCGGCATCATGCAGATGGAGGCGGGGCTCGATACCGGCCCGGTGCGGCTGGAAGGGCGCGTGGCGATCGATCGCAAGACCGCGGGCGAACTGACCGCAGAGCTGGCCACGCTGGGCGCGCGGCTGATGGTCGCGGTGCTCGGCGATCCGGACGCGCATGCGCCGGTGGCGCAGCCCGAGGAAGGCGTCACTTATGCCAGCAAGATCGACAAGGCGGAGGCGCGGATCGACTTCACGCGTAGCGCGGTCGAGGTCGAGCGACTGGTGCGCGCGATGCACCCGGCGCCGGGGGCGTGGTTCGAGATCGCGGGCGAGCGGGTCAAGGTGCTCGCCGCGGACGTGCTGCCGTTCAGCTTCCCCGGCGGCGAGGGGACGACGGTGGACGATGCGCTGACGATCGCCTGCGCCGACGGCGCGATCCGGCCGACGCTGGTGCAGCGCGCCGGGCGCGGTGTGACGAGCACGGCGGAGTTGCTGCGCGGCTTTCCGGTGCGATCGGGCACGCAGCTTTGACGCGGTTCGCGCTGACGGTGGAATATGACGGCCGGCCGTTCATGGGCTGGCAGCGGCAGAAGCATGGGCCGAGCGTGCAGCAAGCGCTGGAGGAGGCGGTTTTCGCGGTGACCGGCGAGCGGACCGCGGTGCATGCGGCGGGGAGGACCGATGCCGGGGTGCATGGGCTGGGGATGCGCGCGCATGTCGATATCGGCAAGGATATCGCGCCGTTCCGGTTGATGGAGGCGCTGAATGCGCGGGTGCGGCCGGCGCCGGTGGCGGTGCTCGATTGCGTCGTGGTGGCGGACGACTGGCATGCGCGGTTTTCGTGTCTGGGGCGGGCGTATGACTATCGCATCGTCAACCGGCGCAGCCCGCTGACCTGGGAGGCGGGGCTGGCGTGGCAGGTGCCGCAGCTGCTCGATGCCGACGCGATGGCGGCGGCCGCGGCGGTGCTGGTCGGGCGGCACGACTTCACCACATTCCGCTCGGCGCATTGTCAGGCAGACAGCCCGGTGCGGACGCTCGATCGGCTGTCGGTGACGCGGGCGGGTGAACGGATCTCGATACGCGCGGCGGCGCGGTCGTTCCTTCACCATCAGGTGCGCTCGATGGTCGGGTGTCTGGCGCTGGTCGGTATGGGGCGCTGGTCGGTGGACGACGTGCGGGTTGCTTTGGAGGCGCGGGACCGGGCGCGTCTGGGGCTCAACGCGCCGCCGGACGGGCTATTCTTCGTGTCAGCGGTATATTGAGTTCACGCGGAGGCGCGGAGGCGCGGAGATCCCGCCCTTGGCGCAAGTTGCGCGATCGGGAGACGTTGGCGTTTGTGGCTGCCGCGAGCGGGAGCTGGCGACGATCGTTGATCTGGCCGCGGGCGCAACATCTCCGCGCCTCCGCGCCTCCGCGTGAACCATTCTTCTTTTCAGGCCGATGATGGTTTCGCGCGAAGACGCGAAGACGCGAAGGTGTTGCGATCGGGATAGCTGGGGCGCGTTCCCCATGCGGCGCATTGTCTTCCGGTCGCTTCGGTCGCCGCTTGGCGGGGCCTCGTCGCGTCTTCGCGTCTTCGCGCGAAATTACCGCACGAAGCGGGCCGCGAGTTCGACGTGGGTGGACCAGCGGAACTGGCCGACAGGCTGCACCCAGTCGATCCGCCAGCCGCCGTCGATGAGCAATTTCGCGTCGCGGGCGAAGCTCGACGGGTTGCACGAGACGTAGCCGATCACCTTCGCCTGACAGGTGGCGAGCGCCTCGGCCTGATCGCGGGCGCCGGCGCGCGGCGGATCGATGACGATCGCGTCGAACCGGTCGAGCTCGGCCACCGTCAGCGGGCGGCGGTAGAGATCGCGGTGTTCGGTGAAGACGGGAAGCTGGCCCCTGCCCGCCGCCGCCTTGAGCGAAAAGAGCGCGTCGCGCGCGCCCTCCGCCGCGTAGACGCGTGCCGGCAGTGCGAGCGTGAACGTGCCGAGGCCGGCGAACAGGTCGGCGATCGTCGTCGCGCCGCTCGTCGCCTCGCGCATCGCGGCGACGAGCGCGTCCTCGCCCTCCTGCGTCGCCTGCAGGAATGCGGCGGGGGGCAGCGGCACCGGGTGGCCGCCGAGCGTGATCGTCACCGGCTGCGGCTCCCAGCGGGTCTCGGCGCCGATGCCGCTGTCGAGCGTGAAGCGCGCGATGCCGTGGCGTTCGCAGAAGCTCGTGATCGCCTCGGCGGCGGCGAGGCCGTCGGCGGTGAGGTTGGTGACCATCACGTCCGGACCCTGGTCGGACAGGGTCAGGTGGACGTCGCCGCGCCGCTTGAAGCCGAGTTTCTGGAGCAGGGTGCGCAACGGGCCGACGACCGCGAACAAGGCGGGCGCGAGGATATGGCATTCGCGCATGTCGACGATCGCATGGCTCTTCTCGGCGGTGAAGCCGAGCGTGACGCGGCCGCCCTTCCCCTCCGCATGCAGCGTCGCGCGGCGGCGGGTGTTGGGCGGCGAGACGAGCGGCGGGCGCAGCGTGGCGGTCAGTTCCTGACCGTCGAGCGCGCTGGCGACGCGGTCGGTGACGAAAGCGGCATACGCGTCGTCGTCGAGATGCTGGAGCTGGCAGCCGCCGCAGTCGGGGAAGTGGCGGCAGGGCGGCGCCTGATGGTGCGGACCGTGGGTCAGCGTGCCGTCGTCGTTGAGCAGGTCGCCGGGCGCGGCGAAGGCGGCGTGGCGGCCATCGGCGGTGACGCCGTCGCCGCGCGCCGCGACGCGCAGGATCGTATCGGTGGAGGTCATGCGCCGGCTCTGGCCGGGGTGAGCGCATTTGCCAAGTCGTCGGCGATGAAGCTTTTCCCTGCGATCCGCGCGGCGCGGGCGTGGAGCCAGACACCGGCGTCGGCGGCGGCAAGCGGATCGGCATGGGGTTGCGCGAGCTGTGCGGCGATCGTGCCGGCGAGGACGTCGCCGGTGCCGGCGGTCGAAAGCCACGGATTGCCGGCGGGGTGGACGCGCGCGCTGGTGGCGTCGGTGACGATCGTCGTCGGGCCTTTGAGAACGACGATGGCGGCGGCGCGGGCCGCGGCGCGGCGCGCCTGATCGATCAGAGCGCCGTCGGGGGTGCCGAAGAGCGCGCGGAACTCGCCGGCGTGGGGGGTGAGGACGACCGGATTGCGGCGGTCGCGCAACGCGTCCGGGTCGAGCAGGTGGAGCGCGTCGCCGTCGATGACGAGCCGGTGCGTGTCGGCGGCGATCAGCGCGGCGAGCCGCGCGCGTGCCTCGTCGTCACGGCCGAGGCCGGGACCGATCAG
This sequence comes from Sphingomonas sp. 2SG, assembly GCF_005503285.1. Taxonomy (NCBI): domain Bacteria; kingdom Pseudomonadati; phylum Pseudomonadota; class Alphaproteobacteria; order Sphingomonadales; family Sphingomonadaceae; genus Sphingomonas; species Sphingomonas sp. 2SG. The sequence continues at coordinate 27,324 of NZ_SCMZ01000003.1, read as the reverse complement.
GATCGCGCCGATGCGGTCGTCGGCGATCGCTTCGGGGTCGTAGGGGCGGTGGACGATCGCGTCGGGACCGCCCTGCCCGCTGCCGCCGTAGAGCGCGACATAGCCCGCACCGCTGCGCAGTGCGGCGACGGCGGCGAGGCGGGCGGCGCCTTCCATTGCCCCCGTGACGATCGCGACCATGCCGCGGGTATATTTATGCGAGGCGGGGCCGGGTTGCGGCAGCGTCGGCCGGCGGGCGACGGCGACCGTATCGAAGCGGTCGATAGCGAGGTCGATCAGGCGGACGGTGCCGCAGGCGGCCGCGGCGGGGTGGAGGACGTGCGCGGGTTTGAGCGCGCCGAGCGCGAGCGTCAGCGTGACGGGGTGGTCCGTGGCCCAATCGGGGGCCCGGGCGCTGTCGGCGTCGGTGCCGCTGGGCAAATCGGCGGCGATGACGAGGCGCGCGGCGCGCGACAGGCGGGCAAGCGTCGCGTCGATCGTCGGTGCGAGCGGACGCGTCATGCCGGTGCCGAACAGGCAATCGATCAGCACCGGCGCGGGTGCGGCGTCGGCGAGCGGCTCGATCGGGCCGGTCCAGCCGGCGCGCGCGGCGATGGCGGCGTCGGTTTTCGGCGGGGCGCCGGCGGCGACGCGGACCGGGTGGCCGAGGCGGGCGAGCGTCGTCGCGGCGACATAGCCGTCGCCGCCATTGTTGCCGGGGCCGCAGACGACGAGAACGTCCGCGCCGGCGGCGAGGCGCCGCGCGGCGGCGGCGATGCCCTCCCCCGCCCGCTGCATCAGCGCCGTGACCGACGTGCCGGCGGCGACCGCGGCATCTTCCGCGGCGCGCATCTGCGCGGCGGTGAGGATCGGCTGGCCGTCGATCGCGATCATTGGGCGGGCTTGATCGTCGCGGGGAGACGAAAGCGATCGGTGCCAAGCGCGACGTCGATCACACCCGGCTCGGGGATCGTGACCTTCGCTGGTTCGGCACCGTCCGCCGCGACCACGCCGCGGCCGTCGCGCGTCACCAGCAAACGGTGAAAGCCGCCATCCGCATGACGCACGGTGAGGATCAAGCCGCGTTCGCTCTGCGTCTGCTCGACGGTGCAATCGCGCTTCAGCGACTCCCCGTCCCGCGCACAAAGGATGTTACCGTCGTCCTCTGCCGCCTCGGCCTGCGCCGATTCGACCTGCGCCAGCGTGTTGCCGTCGGCGCGCGGATCGCTGCACGCGGCGAGGAGCAGCAGCGTCGCCCCCGCCGCGCCGCGATCAGATATCCGCATAGACGTGCGTTTCGGCCTTGGCGCCGGGATGGGTGACAGCGCCCTGCCAGGCAGGACCGACGTTCTGGGCATAGCGCCACAATGCGCCCGAGCCGTAATCGTTCACCCGCGGGCGCCACGCGGCGCGGCGCTCGGCGAGCACGGCATCGTCGACCAGCAGGTCGATCGTGCCCGCCTCGGCGTCGATGCGGATCGTGTCGCCGTCCTCGACCAAGGCGATCGGGCCACCCTCGGCGGCTTCGGGTCCGACATGGCCGATGCAGAAGCCGCGCGTCGCGCCCGAAAAGCGACCGTCGGTGATGAGCGCGACCTTCTCGCCCATGCCGAGGCCGTAGAGCGCGGCGGTGGTCGACAGCATCTCGCGCATGCCGGGGCCGCCCTTCGGCCCCTCGTAGCGGATGATGAGCACCTCGCCCTCGTTGATGCTGCGCGCCTCGACAGCGGCGAAGCAATCCTCCTCGCAATCGAAGACGCGCGCCGGTCCCTCGAACTGGAGGCGGTGCATGCCGGCGACCTTCACGATCGCGCCATCGGGGGCGAGGCTGCCGCGCAGGCCGACGACACCGCCGGTCGGGCTCAATGGCGTGGCGACGTCGTAGATGACCTTCTGGTCGGGGTTCCACGTCACCTGATCGATGTTCTCGCCCAGCGTACGCCCGGTGACGGTCATGCAATTGCCGTCGAGCAGGCCGCCGGCGAGCATCGTCTTCATCAGCATGTAGACGCCGCCCGCCTCGTACATGTCCTTCGCGACATACCGCCCGCCGGGCTTGAGGTCGGCGATATACGGCGTCGATTTGAACGCCTCGGCGACATCGAACAGGTCGAAGTCGATGCCCGCCTCGCTCGCCATCGCCGGCAGGTGCAGCGCGGCGTTGGTCGAGCCGCCGGTGGCGGCGACGACGCGGGCCGCGTTGATGAACGCCTCGCGGGTGCAGATGTCGCGCGGGCGGAGTTGCTTGGCGACCAGCTCCATCACCTGCGCGCCGGCGGCGACGGCGATCTGCTCGCGCGTCGAATAGGGTGCGGGGACCATGTTGCTGTTGGGCAGGCTGAGGCCGATCGCCTCGCCGACGCAGGCCATGGTGTTGGCGGTGAACTGGCCGCCACAGGCGCCGTGACCGGGACAGGCGACCTTTTCGAGTTCGTGGACCTCCGACAGCGGACAGGCGCCGGCGGCATATTTGCCGACCACCTCGAACACGTCGACGACGGTGACGTCGCGGTCGTGGAAGCGGCCGGGCAGGATCGAGCCGCCGTAGACGAAGATCGACGGGATGTTGAGGCGCAGCATCGCCATCATCATGCCGGGCAGCGACTTGTCGCAGCCGGCGAAGCCGACCAGCGCGTCGTAGCAATGGCCGCGGACGGAAAGCTCGACCGAATCGGCGATCACCTCGCGGCTGACCAGCGACGCCTTCATACCCTGATGGCCCATCGCGATACCGTCGGTGACGGTGATCGTGTTGAAGCGGCGCGGCATGCCGCCGCCCTGGATCACGCCGGCCTGCGCGGCATCGGCCTGACCGTCGAGCGTGGTGTTGCACGGCGCCGAATTGTTGCCGGCGCTGGCAAGCGCGACGAAGGGCTTGGCGATATCCTCCTCGCCGATGCCCATGGCATAATAATAACTGCGATGCGGAGCGCGTTCGGGGCCGACGGAGACGTGACGGCTCGGCAGGCGGGACTTGTCAAACTGGGTCATGGCGACGCCCTATGTCGCGGGAGGCCCCTTCAACGCAAGCTTGTTACGCGTAATATCGGATGCGGGCGCGGCGCAGAATGCGGTCCTCAAGCGAAAAGTACAGCGATATCATGCCGTTCTCGATAATGGTCGAGGCGGCGAAGGCGATGTCAGTCTTGGCGCGATCCTCGGGCGGCGGCGGCAGGATGACGGGTTCGAGGCCGCGGCCGGTGACGTGCGCGAAGTCGGGCGAGAAACTGATCCAGCCGATCCGCCAGCGCGCGTCGAGCGTCGCGCCATTGTAGAACATCACCGGATCGGCACCGGGCAATTGGCAGACCGGGCCGGTGGAGAGGTGCCAATTGTCCCAGGAGTCGGCGCGTATCGGAAAGGGATCGGCGAGCGACGTCCACGGATCGCCGAGCATTTCGGCCCGGGCGATGCCGACGCGCGAGGCGCCGATACCGCGCTCTTCCGCAGCGGCATATTCGTAGAACAGGCGCCAGTCGCCCGCCGGGGTCTGCGCGAAGGTCGCCTCCTTGATATTGCCTTCGCCGGCCGGTGCGGCGAGCGCGACGCGGCGTTTGACCAACGTATCGAGCGAGGGGCCACTGGCGGCGATCAGCACGCCTTGCGAGCGGGCGGCGTCGACGCCGGTGTAATAGACGACATAGCTGCCGTCGTCGGCGATCAGCACGGTCGGGTCTTCGCAACCGCCCGCGTCGGCGTCCTGCGGATCGGTCCCCGGGGCGATGGCGAGTTGCGCGTCGAGCGTGAAATGGAGGCCGTCGTCGCTCCAGCCGCTGGCGATCAGCCCGGTCGGATCGTGCGGCCCGAGCGGATCGGGGACGCCGCGCACCAGCATGCGGTAGCGGCCGTGCTCCTGCCACACGAACGGGCTCATTAGGTCCATGCCGTCGATCGGCGAACCCGGGGCGATGGTGACGGTGTCGAGCGCTTCGACGGCGTAGGTGGGCATCGGGCGCTTCTTATGCGCCCTGCGCGATGACGAGCGACAAGGCGCCGTCGATCGTCACGGTGGTGCCGGTGATGTAATCGGCGGCGGGCGAAAGCAGGAAGGCGACGAGCGTCGCGACCTCGTCGGCGGTGCCGGCGCGGCCCCAGGGGATGTTCGCCTCCAGCTTGGCGCGATAGTCATGGTCCGCGACCGCATGCGCGTTCATCGGGGTCAGGATCATGCCGGGGGCGATGCCGTTGACCGCGATCCGCGACGGCGCCAGCTCGAGCGCCAGCGTCGCGGTGAGCTGGGCGAGGCCGCCTTTGGCCGAATCGTAATCGGCGCCGCCGGGGCGCGGCGCGCGCTCGTGGATCGAGGAAATGTTGACGATACGGCCGCCGGCCTTCACGGCCTCGGCCGCGCGGACGAAGCGGCGGCAGGTGAGGAACGGGCCGTAGAGGTCGGAGCGGATCACCCGGTCGAACTGGTCGAGCGGCATGTCGACCAGCTTTGTGCCCGCCATGTTGAGCCCGGCGGAATTGACCAGCCAGGTTGCGGTGCCGAAGCGCGCCTCGGCCTCGGTGAAGAGGGTCTCGACCGCGGCTTCGCTGGAGACGTCGCATTGGACGGCATAAGCGCAAGTTTCGCCGCCGGCCGCGGTCGCAACCCCCTCGGCTGCGGCGGCGTCGCGGAAATAGGTGAAGACGACGCGGGCGCCGGCCTTGGCGAGCGCCGCGACGCAGGCCGCACCGATGCCGGATTCCCCGCCGGTCACGATCGCAATCGGTTCGCCTGCCACGCCTGTTCCTTCCTGAAAGCCTGGACCGTCAATGCGATCCGCAGGGCCTTCGTTCCGGTGACAAATGCGTCATGCGCGGGGGCGCACCTGTCGCTTCGCGCGATCACCTCCCCGTGTTCCCGCGAAGGCGGGAACCCAGAGCCAAACAGAGTAACGTTCGGTAGCGCGCGACTCCTGGGCTCCCGCCTGCGCGGGAGCACTGGCAGGATTTGGCAGAGGCCCCGCTTTAGAGCGCTTCGAGGGCCTTCGCCACGCCGTCCATCGTGAACGGCTTCTGCAGCACCGGCCGGTCGCGGAATTGCGCGTCGACGCTGTCGTCGCTGCCGCCGGTGGCGAAGATGAAGGGGATGTCGCGCGCCGCCAACGCTTCGGCGATCGGCGTGCTCTTTTCGCCGCCGCGCAGGTTGACGTCGAGGATCGCGGCGTCGATGCCGCCGTCCTCGACCCGCGCCAGCGCCCCGGCGACCGTGTCGACGGTGCCGGCGGACGTCTTGTCCAGGACCTCGAGGAAATCCTCGAGCATCATCGCAATGAGGGGTTCATCCTCGACGATGAGGATCTGCGTAGGAGAAGCCATCCCGCGCCCTTACCCGCGGTCATTGTGCAATGCCAACATATGATTTCGCGCGCGGTGTCCCGTTCCGGCGGCGGAGCCGCGATCAGCGCCCGACCAGCACGTCCCTCGCCGCCTCGGCGAGCTGCTGCACGCTGAACGGTTTGGGCAGGAAGGCGACGTTGTCGAGGTCGATCGAGCGGCGCAATTGCTCCTCGGCATAGCCCGACATGAAGATGATCGGCAGATCGGGATAGCGGTCGCGGGCGTGGCGGACCATTGTCGGGCCGTCCATCGTCGGCATCACCACGTCGCTGATCAGCAGGTCGGGGCGACCGTTGCGGTCGAGCAGTTCGAGCGCCGCCTCGCCATTCTCCGCGGTCATCACGGTATAGCCCTGGCGGGTCAGCGCGCGTTCGGCGACGGCGCGGACCATGCCTTCGTCCTCGACGAGCAGGATCGTGCCGGTGCCCCACATCTCGACCGGCTTGGGGCTCGGCCGCGAGGCGGGGACGCGGCTGACAGTGCCGGCGGCATGGACCGGCAGGTACATGGTGAAGGTCGCGCCCTGCCCCGGCTTCGATTCGGCGAAGATCCAGCCGCCCGATTGCTTGACGATGCCGTAGACGGTCGACAGGCCGAGGCCGGTGCCCTTGCCGACCTCCTTGGTGGTGAAGAAGGGTTCGAAGATCTTGGGCAGGATCTCCGGGGGAATGCCGCCGCCCTCGTCGCTCACCACCAAAGCGGTGTAGTCGGCGACGGGCAGGATGTCGGACGCCATCGCGCGCACCTCGGTGGCGGTAACGGACTTGGTCTGGATGGTCAGCGTGCCGCCGCCGCCCGGATTGTGCGCGAGCATCGCATCGCGGGCGTTGACGGCGAGATTGACGACGACCTGTTCGAGCTGGCCCGGATCAGCGCGCACCGCCCCGAGATTGCGCCCGTGCGTGACGTCGAGGCGGATCTGTTCGCCCATCAGCCGCTTGAGCAGGTTGGAAACCTCGGCGACGACGTCGGGCAATTGCAGCGTCTGCGGCCGCAGCGTCTGCTGGCGGCTGAACGCGAGCAACTGGCGGGTCAGGCTGGCGGCGCGGTTCGAATTGGTGCGGATCTGCTGGATATCGTCGTAATCGCTGTCGCCGGGCGAATGGCGCATCATCATCAGGTCGCAATGGCCGATGATCGCGGTCAGGATGTTGTTGAAATCGTGGGCGACGCCGCCGGCGAGCTGGCCGACCGCCTGCATCTTCGTCGCCTGCGCCACCTCGCGCTTGAGGCGGCTTTCCTCGCTATTGTCCTTGAGGCTGAGCAGCACCGCGGCATCGCCGAGGCCGCGCGCGCCGGCGATGGTGAGCGCGACCGGCTCGTCGGGATGGCTCTTGAGCCGGACCGCCATGTCGGAGGAATGCGTCGCGCCGCCGGCGAAGCGGCGGATCGCATCGGCGACCGCGGCCTTGTCCTCGCGCACGACGAGATCACCCGGGTAGAGCGGCGGCGCCTTCGGCTCGACACCCGCAGCGCGGATGAAGGCGTCGTTCATCTGCAGGAACTTGCCCTCGCGGTCGACGAGCGCCATGCCGAACGGCATCAGGCTGACGAGGCTGCGCACGTGCGCCGAGGCCGAGGCGCCGATCGCCGGCGCGCTGTCCTCGTCGTCGAGCAGCGCGACGAGCACCGGGGCGTCCTCCGAATCCATGAAGGGGATCTGGACGACGCGCAGCGGCGTGCCGTCGAGCCCCTCGCGTTCGAAGCGGACGAGGCCGCGGCTGTCGGTAATCAGCAATCGCGCGAAGTCGCGCCCCTCCAGCCGCTCTCCGCCGCCGAGGGCGCGCTGGGCCAGCACCCGGTTGGCGGCGCGGACGCGGCCATCGGGGCAGATCAGCGCCGCCATCACGCCGGCACCGCCGAGGCGGTCACCGGTCGCCCCCTCGATCAGCGCCTCCGTCGAGGCGGCGACGTCCTGCTCTTCGGTCACGCTGAAGCGCCAGACGAGCATGTCGCCTTCGTCGCCGGCGCGGGTGATGCGCGCGCAGACGCGGTGGACGCCGACCTGCAGATTGCGGACGACGCCATTGCCCTCGCGCCAGGCGATGCGGCCGGCATTGCCGAGCAGGGCGACGCCGTCATTGTCGAGCGGCAGGCCGGGCGGGGTCGGGAAGCCGGCGAACAGCGCCTCATAGGCGTCGTTGGCGCAGACCAGTCGACCGGCGCGGTCCGTGATCGCCACGGCGTCGCTGCTCGCCTGCGCGACGGCACGGGTGAACTCCCAGTCGACCGCGCGCGCCTCGCCGGCGTGTTGTGGGGTCAGCAGGCGCCAGGCGAAGACCATGCCGGCGGCGATGATCCCGACCGCGAAGAACCCCGCCGCGGCGACGAGGCTGCCGACGACGGCGAGGATCAGTGCCGCCGCGGCAAGCGTGATCACGCCGGCGATCAACGCGGCGGTGCGGGTGGGGTTATCGAGGATCGGGGACGAGGCCATCTCCGCGCCGTCATCGCGGGATCGGGCCGGTCAGGTCAAGCGATTGGTAGCAGTCCGGCGCAGGAGTAAGCCGTTGCGGCGTATTGGTTCCTGTTTGGCATTGGCCAAATGTCCCTGCCGGCGGATTGACCGCCCATGGCGGCCTGCCGGACCCTTGGCCTTACGACACCCCCGCCATGCCGTCGTTGCGGCATGGCGGGACAGGACGCAGCTACCAGATGCGCACGCGCTGTTCGGGCGGCAGGACGATCTTGCCGGTCGGCGCCGGCTTGTAGGCGGCATACCAGGGGTCGAGGTTGCGGACGACCCAGGTGCGCTGCTGCGACGGGCTGTGCGGATCGGTCATCAGCCGCTGCTTGAGATTGGCCTCGCGATAGTTGCGGCGCCAGACCTGCGCCCAGCCGAGATAGAAACGCTGGTCGCCGGTCATGCCGTCGATCACCGGCGCCGCGCGGCCGCCCAGCGACGTCTTGTACGCGTCATAGGCGACCGACAGGCCGGCGAGATCGGCGGTGTTCTCGCCGAGCGTCAGCGCGCCCTTCACGTGCATGCCGGGCAGCGGCTCATAGGCGTCATATTGCGCGACGAGCTTGCCGGTGAGCGCCTTGAACCGCGCCACGTCCTGCGGCGTCCACCAGTCGGTGAGCTGGCCCTTGGCGTCGTATTTCGAGCCCTGATCGTCGAAATGGTGGCTGAGCTCGTGGCCGATCACCGCGCCGATGCCGCCGTAATTGACCGCCGGATCGGCGTTGGGGTCGAAGAACGGCGGTTGCAGGATCGCGGCGGGGAAGACGATCTCGACCATGCCGAAATTGGCATAGGCGTTGACCGTCATCGGCGTCATGCCCCATTCCCAGCGCTGTAGCGGCTTGCCGAGATGGCCAATGTTATAGGCGTAGCGCCATTCCGCGCTGCGACGCTCGTTGCCGAAGGCGTCGCCGGGGACGATCTTCAGCGCCGAATAATCGCGCCAGCGGTCGGGATAGCCGATCTTGGGGGTGAAGGCGGCGAGCTTGGCATGCGCCTTGACCTTGGTTTCGGGCGCCATCCAGTCGAGCTTGTCGATGCGCGTGCCCATCGCCGCCAGCACGTTCTTGACGAGGCTGTCCGCCGCCGCCTTGGTCTCGGGCGGGAAATATTGCGCGACATAGACCTTGCTGACCTCGTCGGACAGCGCGCCGCTGGTGAAGCCGACCGCGCGCTTCCAGCGCTCCTCCTGCTGCGGCGTGCCCGAGAGCAATGTGCCGTAGAAGGCGAATTGCTCTTGATCGAAGGCGGCAGGCAGCACGTCGGCATAATTGTCGAGGCTGCGGATCAGCAGTTGATCCTGCAGCACCGCGACCGGAGCATCGGCGATCAGTCTGGCGATCCCGGCGATCGCCGACGGCTGGCTGACGTTGAGGCTGTCGACCGGCGTGCCGAGCGCTTTGAGGTAAGTGACGAAGTCGAAGCCCGGCGCGCTGCGCGCCAGATCGGCGACATTGGTCTTGTTATAGGTCTTGTTGGCGTCGCGGCTGTCGATCCGCGTCCAGCTGACCTGCGCGATCTGCGTCTCGAAATCGACCAGCGCCTTCGCGCGCGCCGCCGCATCGCGCTCGCCGGCGAGGGTGAACATCTTCGCGATATGTGCCTCATAGCCCGCCTTCTCCTTGGCGTTCTTGGCGTCGAGGTAATAATCGCGGTCGGGCAGGCCGAGCCCGGCCTGACGAACCCCGACGATATAGACTTCGGGGTTCTTGGCGTCCTGACCGACGCCGGTGCCGAAGGGCGTGCCGACGCCCTGCCTCGCCGCCTTGGCGATCAGCGTCGGATAGTTCGCCTTGGTCACCGCCTTGATCTCGGCGAGCCACGGCTTGATCGGGGCAAGGCCCTTCTTCTCGATTCCCGCGGTGTCGAGATAGGTCGCATAAGCGGTGCCGATTTTCGACCCGCTGGTCTTGGCGGCGGCTTCGAGGATGCCGCGGGTACGGTCGCGCGAGCGGTCGGCGAGCACATCGAACGCGCCGAAGCTCGACTTGTCGGCGGGGATCGCCGTGGTCTTCGCCCAGGTGCCGTTGGCATAATCGTAGAAATCGTCGCCCGGCGCGACCGCGGTGTTCATGCCGGCGGTGTCGAAGCCGTAGCTGCCGAGTTCGGGCTTGCCCGATGGTGCGGCGGGTGCGGGCGCGTTCTGCGCGTGGACGATGCCGGCGAGCGCCGAGGCGCCGAGCAGACCGGCGAGGAGGAAGGACTTCATGCAAGCTCCCGAAAACGAAGCCGCCGCCCGCTCGACTGGGAGCGGGCGGCGGATAGACACTTGATTACCAGATCTTGATGCGGTCGGCGGGGGCGAGATAGTATTTCTGCCCCGGCTTCACGTCGAACGCCGGATACCAGGCGTCGAGGTTGCGGACCACATAGGCGCGCCACTGGCCCGGCGTATGCGGATCGGTAGTGAGCTGGTTCTTGATCGACGCCTCGCGCGCCTTGGTCTGCCAGACCTGCCCGAAGCCCATGAAGAAGCGCTGGTCGCCCGTGAACCCGTCGAGCACCGCCGGCTTCTTGCCCTTGAGCGACAGCTTGTAGGCGTCATAGGCGACGTTGATGCCGGCGAGATCGGCCATGTTCTCGCCCAGCGTCAGCTTGCCGTTGACGTGGCTGCCCGGGATCGGCTCGTAGGCGCCATATTGCGCGACGACCTTGTCGGTCAGCGCGGTGAAACGCTGGACGTCGGCGGGCGTCCACCAATCGGCGAAATTGCCCTTGGGGTCGAACTTGCGACCCTGATCGTCGAAGTGATGGCTCAGCTCGTGGCCGATCACCGCACCGATCGCGCCATAGTTCACCGCCGGATCGGCATTGGGATCGAAGAACGGCGGCTGGAGAATCGCGGCCGGGAAGACGACCTCGTTCATCAGCGGGTTGGCGTAGGCGTTGACCGTCTGCGGCGTCATGAACCATTCGCTGCGGTCGACCGGCTTGCCGATCTTGTTGAGCTGGCGGTTGTATTCGAACTCGGCGACGCGGTCGGCATTGCCCAACACGTCCCCCTTGACGACACGCAGCGCGGTATAGTCGCGGAACTTGTCGGGATAGCCGATCTTGGGCGTGAAGGCGGCGAGCTTGGCGCGCGCCTTCACCTTGGTCTCGGGCGCCATCCATTCGAGCTTGGCGAGGCGCGCGTCCATCGCCGCGATCAGGTTGCGGACCAGCTCGTCGGCCTTGGCCTTCGCCGCGGGCGGGAAGTATTTCTGCACGTAGATCTGGCCGACCGCCTCGCCGAGGCTGCCGTTGACCAGATCGACGCCGCGCTTCCAGCGCTGCTTGAGCTCCGGCGTGCCGTTGATCGTCGTGCCGAACAGGGCGAATTGCGCGTTGACGAAGTTCGACGACAGCAGCGGCGCGGCGTTCGAGATGGTATGGAACGCCAGATATTCGCGCCACACCGGCAGCGGCGTCGCCGCGACGATCTTGGCGATGCCGGTCAGCGCCGAGGGCTGGCCGACGATCACGCGGGACTGCGCGCCAAGCCCCTGGGCGGCGAGCATCGCCTTCCAGTCGAAGCCGGGCATGCTGGTGGCGAGATCGGCGACCGGCGCGGGGTTATAGCCCTTCTCGACCTCGCGCAGCTCGGCACGCGCCCAATGGACCTGCGCGATCTGCTTCTCGAGATCGTAGATGCGCTGCGCCGAGCCCTGCGGATCGGGCTGGCCGGCCATGCGCAGCATGTCGGCGATATAGGCGACGTATTTGGTCCGTGCCTCGGCGAACTTGGCGTCGTCCTTCAGATAGTAATCGCGGTCGGGCAGGCCGAGGCCGCCCTGGCCGAGATAGACGGCGTAGACAGTATTGTCCTTGAGGTCCTGTTCGATGCCGGCGCCGACCGGCACGTCGATGCCGTGCATCGTCGCCTCGCCGAACGCCTTGGCGAGATCGCTTTGCGAGCGGATCGCCGCGATCTTGGCGAGATAGGGCTTGAGCGGGGTGGCGCCCGCCGCCTCGATCGCCGCGGCGTCCATGAAGGTCGCATAGGTATCGCCGATCTTGGCGGCGACGGGATCGCTGCCCGGATTGGCCGCCGCCCCCTCGATCACCGCACGGGTGCGGGTATCGGACAGATCGCGCAGGATGCCGAAGCCACCCCAGCTCGCCTTGTCGGCGGGGATCTCGGTCCGCGCCATCCACGCGCCGTTGACGTAATTGTAGAAATCGTCGCCGGGCGCGATCTTGCGGTCCATCGCGGTCAGGTCGACGCCGAAGTCGCCGAGCTGCGGCTTGCCGTTGGTGGCGACGGGTGCCGTGGCGGAGCGGGCGGCGGTCTGCGCATAAACCGCGCCGGATGCGGCCGAAGCGAGCAGAATAGCGCCAAGTACCTGTTTACGCATCAAAATCCCCCATAGTATCGAATGTTATCATGTCTGTTGTACCGGCTTGCCGCCGTCCGTCAAACCCGGTTTGCCGCATGTCGATGACGCCATTTGCGGGCGATCCACAATCGCCAGCCGAACGCGCTGAGCGCATAGCCGAGGCCCGCGCAGACGCTGGTCAGGATGACGAGGCCGAGCGCGAACGCCGGCCCCTTGTCCCACAGCCAGCCGAGCGCGCCGGTGACGCGGTGGAGCCAGTCGGTCGCCTCCGCCACCGGCTGGACGATCGCCGGCGCGTCGCTGTGCAGGATCCACGCGCCGATGCGATAGGCGACGAACCACAGGAAGGGGGTGGTGAGCGGATTGGTGATGAAGGTGGTGAGCGCCGCGACCGGCACGTTGGCGCGGAACGGCAGCGCGAACAGCGCGGCGATCGCGATCTGCGCGACCGGGAAGAGGAAGCCGGCGACCATGCCGAGCGCGACGCCGCGCGGCACCGAGCGGCGGTTGAACCGCCACAGGCCCGGTTCCATCACCCGATGCGCGACCGGCCGCAGCAGCCGGTTCGATTCCATCGATTCGCGGGTCGGCATGTTGCGGCGACACCAGGCGACGCTTTTCTGGAACATGCGGTGCGCGTTCGCTCCGGTCAGCCGCGGTCGCGCATGATGCGACCGGCTTCGCGCTTCCATTCGCGCTCCTTGATCGCGGCGCGCTTGTCGTGGTCCTTGCGGCCCTTGGCGAGCGCGAGTTCCACCTTCGCCCGGCCGCGGCCGTTGAAATAGACGCTGAGCGGGACGAGCGTCATCCCCTCGCGCGCGACGGCGCCGTGCAGCTTGTTGATCTCACGTTCGTGGAGCAGCAATTTGCGCGGCCGCTTGGCCTCGTGGTTGAAGCGGTTGCCGTGGCTGAATTCGGGGACGTTGGCGTTGACCAGCCAGACCGAGCCGTCGCGTACCTCGGCATAGCTTTCCGCGATACTGCCCTCGCCGAAGCGCAGCGACTTCACCTCGGTGCCGGTCAGCGCGATCCCCGCCTCGTAGACGGTATCGATGGTATATTCGAACCGGGCCTTGCGGTTCTCGGCGACGATCTTCTTCTTGTCGAAGGTGGCGGGTTTGGGACGCGACATGTGACCGGCGATGTAGGCGGTGTTGCGGGCAAGGGGAAGCGGGTCACAGTTATAACATTCTGGCTTTCCCTTATCATCACCCCGGCCTTGCGCCGGGGTCCCGCTGTTCATCCGTACGGCGGACCGCAAGAAGCGGGACCCCGGCGCAAGGCCGGGGTGACGGATGGGTGCGTGACGAAGCGGCTTAAACGAGTCCCGCGTGCGCCAGCGCCGCATCGACCGCGTTGCGCGACGCCTCCGACGGCCAGGTCATCGGCAGGCGAAGCTCCTGCGGGAAGCCCGGCCGGACGCGGGTCATCGCATATTTCACCGGCCCCGGCGACGCATCGGTGAACAAAGCGTCGTGGAGCGGATACAGCCGGTCCTGCAACGCCAGCGCGGCGGCATAATCGCCCGCCAGACACGCCGCCTGGAATTCGGCGCACAGTCGCGGCGCGACGTTGGCGGAGACCGAGATACACCCCCTGCCCCCCATCGCGTTGAACGCCAGCGCCATATCGTCGTTGCCGGAAAGCTGGACGAAATCCGGCCCGCAGCCGGCCCGATGCGCCGAGACGCGCGCGATCGCGCCGCTCGCATCCTTCACCGCGACGAATATGTCGGGGAAGGCGGTGACGATCCGCACCAGCGTCGCCGGCTGGATGTCGGTCACCGTGCGGCCGGGTACGTTGTAGAGCACGATCGGCAGGTCCGCCTGTTCGGCGAGCCGGGCGAAATGCTGGTAGATGCCCTCCTGGCTCGGCCGGTTGTAATAAGGCGGGACCATCAGCGCCGCGTCGGCCCCCGCCTCCTTGGCGCGGCGGATATTGGCGGCGGCGACCTGCGTGTCGTTCGAGCCGGCGCCGGCGATCACCGGCACGCGGCCCGCCGCCTGATCGACGCAGATGCGAACGATGCCGAAATGCTCGTCGGCGGTCAGCGTCGCCGCCTCGCCGGTCGTGCCGCAGGGGACCAGCGCCGACGATCCTTCGGCGATCTGCCAGTCTATAAGATCACGATAGACGGCTTCGTCGAAGGCCCCGTCGGCGGCGAAGGGCGTGACCAGAGCGGGGATGGAACCAGAGAACATGGGACTTTTCGGGCTCCTGCTGCGCCGGGTCGGGATTTTCGTTCAGGACAGATACGGGTCGAGACCGTATGATGTCCACATGCACCCGACCAGCCTGCCGATCTCGATCCTCATCGCCGCCTTCGCCGGAGTCACCGCGGCGCCCGTACAGCAGCAGATCCCGCCCGGCAATCAGGCGAGCAGCCCCGACGCGCTGGAGCGCTACCGCACCCAGATGGCGAACATGTCGCCGCAGGCGCCGCAATCGCCCGCCGACGGCGCGATCGCGGCCGCGATCGCGCAGTGGAAGACGATCCAGCAGACCGACGCGCTGCCCTTCGACAGCTATGCCGGCTTCCTGATGGCGCATCCCGGCTGGCCGAGCCAGACCGCCAACCGCCGCGCTGCCGAGCGGCAGGCGGTCAATGCCTCGCCGAGCAACGTGCTCGCCTTCTTCACCCGCTTCCCGCCGCAGTCGACCGCGGGTCTCGTCGCGCAGGCGCGCGCCTATCAGGCGGTCGGGCGCAGCGCCGAGGCGCACGCCGCCGCGCGCGCGGCGTGGCGCAAGGGCGGGCTGTCGGCGAACGACGAGGCGACGATCCTGACAAGTTTCGCCAGCGCGCTGACGCCCGACGATCACGACGCGCGGATGGACGCGCTGCTGTGGCAGAATGCGACCGGGGTCGCGGGCCGGCAGATCGCCTATACCAGCCCGGCGCGTCGCCCGGTGTTCGAGGCGCGGCTCGCGTTCCGCACCAATGCCGCCACCGCCGCCGATCTCGCGATGCGCACGCAGGACCAGTTCGCCAGCGACCCCGGCTATGTCGCGGATCGCGCGGTGTGGCTGCGCAATTCGGGCGCGTCGCCGACCGCGCGGAGCTGGCTGGCGCGACCGCGCAGCCTCGCCTCGCGGCCGGGCGCGGTCGAGGCATGGTATGAGGTGCTGCTGACCAACGCGCGCGGTGCCGCGGCGGACGGGCAATATCAGCTCGCCTATGACATCGCGCGGCAGGTCGACGACGCCTATCCCGCCGGCACCGACGTCTCAACCAAGCCCTATGGCGAGCGCGACGATTATACGAGCCTCGTCTGGCTCGCCGGGCAGACCGCGATGAAGCAGCTCGGCCGGCCCGCCGACGCGATGGTGATGTTCGACCGCTACGGCCGCGGCAGCCAGGCGCCACAGACGCGCGCGAAGGGCTTCTACTGGGCCGGCCGCGCCGCCGAGGCGGCGGGCAAAGCGGCGGAAGCCGCCGGTTATTACGCGCAGGCGGCGGGCTATCGCGATCAATTCTACGGCCAGCTCGCGCTCGAGCGGACCGGGCGGCCGCTGGTGGCGCCGCCCGCGATCGGCACGCCGGCGATCGCGCCCGAGGTGCGGCAGGCCTTCGCCAGCCGCGAGACCGTGCGCGCGGCGCGCTTCCTCGGCCAGATCGGCCAGTGGCAGGACCAGACCGCCTTCATCCGCCAGATCGCGGCGGACGCGACGACGCCGAACGATCATCTGCTCGCCGCCGAGCTCTCGTCGCAGATCGGCCGGCCCGACCTCGGCGTGCTGGTCGGGCGCAGCGCGATGCAGAACGGGCTCAGCGACTATTCCGCAACCGGCTTCCCGACGGTGGCGGTGCCGGTCGGTTACGAGGACAATTGGACGCTGATCCACGCGATCGCACGGCAGGAGAGCCAGTTCGACAAGACCGCGGTCAGCCATGCCGGCGCGCGCGGGCTGATGCAGCTGATGCCCGCCACCGCGCGCGAGCAATCGGGCAAAATCGGCATCGCCTACGACCCCGGCGCGCTGACCACCGATCCGAAAATGTCGATCATGCTGGGATCGAGCTATTTCCAGCGCATCTTCACTATCTACGGCAGCTATCCGCTCGCCATCGCCGCCTATAACGCCGGCGGCGGCAACGTGAACAAATGGCTGCGCGCCAATGGCGATCCGCGCACCGGCGCGGTCGACATGGTCGACTGGATCGAGGCGATCCCCTATCAGGAAACGCGCAACTACGTGCAGCGCGTGATCGAGAATGCGGTCGTCTACGACCTCATCAATCCGGCGCGTGCGAAGAGCCGTGGACCGGCGAATACGAGCTGGTATCTCGGCAAGGGCCGTCCGGGCTGAGCCATGGCGATGGAGCAACGGCCGAATTACATCACGCCCGCGGGCTATGCGGTGCTGCGCGCGGAATATGACCGATTGTTCGGCACCGAGCGGCCGGCGCTGGTCGAGACGATCGCCTGGGCGGCGGGCAACGGCGACCGGTCGGAGAACGGCGACTATATCTACGGCCGCAAGCGGCTGCGTGAGATCGACCGCCGGCTCGGCTGGCTGTCGAAGCGGATGAAGGCGGCCAAGGTCGTCGATCCGGCCCGTGCCGAGGACCGGACGCGCGTCTGGTTCGGCGCGAAGGTGACGATCGCCGACGAGGACGACAACGAACGGATACTGACGTTGGTCGGCGACGACGAGGCAGAGGCGGGTGCCGGCCGCATCGGCTGGAACGCGCCGATCGCGCGCGCGCTGCGGGGGGCGACGGTGGGCGATCTGCGCCGCGTGCTGCTGCCCGCGGGCGAAAAGGAATATGAGGTGATCGCGATCGCCTATCCCGCGGCGTAAGCGGCAACGGACCGTTTCGGCCCTTCGTATTGCGCCGTTTGCCGGCCGGCGCGATGTTTCGGGATGACAACGAAAGGTCCCCGTCATGCCGATCCCCGACCGCTGGTCCCCCTATCTCCTCAGCGTCTTCCGCTTCGTCTTCGGCCTGCTGTTCCTCGGCCATGGCGTATCGAAGTTCTTCGGCCTCCCACCTTTTCCGATGCCGCTAAATCCGCTGCTCACCGTCGCCGGGGTGCTCGAACTGGTCGGCGGCGCGCTGATCGCGGCCGGGCTGCTGACCCGGCCGGTCGCCTTCCTCCTGTCGGGACAGATGGCGGTGGCCTATTTCCTCGCGCATGCGCCGCAAGGCTGGCTGCCGCTCGCCAATGGCGGCGAGGCGGCGATCCTCTATTGCTTCGGCTTTCTGTACCTTGCCGCCGCCGGGGGCGGGCGGTGGAGCGTCGACGCGCTGCGCTGGCGGGGCTGAGCCGGCTCTGATAGGCCGGGCGGATGCCCGACGACAACAATCGCAACATCGCCCTGCTGATCGACGCCGACAATGCCTCCTGGCATGCGATCGACCCCGTGCTGACCGTGCTCGCCGAACTGGGTACGGTCAACATCCGCCGCGTCTACGGCAATTGGTCGAAGCCCGCGCTCAAGGGCTGGCGCGACATGACGCTCAAGCACGGCATCGAGCCACAGCAGCAGTTCGACCTGACCAAGGGCAAGAACGCCACCGACATGAAGATGACGATCGACGCAATGGACCTGCTGTTCCGCGGGCGGATCGGCGGCTTCGGCATCATGTCGTCGGACAGCGACTTCATGCCGCTGGCGATGCGCATCCGCCAGGACGGCATCCCCGTCTACGGTTTCGGCAATCTCAAGACGCCCGAGGCGTTCAAACAGGCGTGCACGCGCTTCATCGACGTCGGCGCGCTGGTCAGCGAGGCGAAGGCGGAGGCGACCGCCCCGGCGGCTGCGGCGGCGAAACCGGCGAACGTCGACGTCCCGATCGGCGATGCGCTGCCCCCCTCGATCGCCGCACCCAAGGCGAAGAAGCCGATCGATCCCGAACTGATCGCGCTGCTGATCGACGCCTATCAGTCGGTGAAGCGCGACGAAAAGGGCTATGTCAGCCTGTCGGCGATGGGCCAGCTCGCCGGCAACCGTTCGAGCTTCGACGCGCGCAACTACGGCTATCAGCGCCTGTCCGACCTCATCCAGGCGGTGCCGAACTTCCAGAGCGAGCGGCGCGAGGACGGGCGGGTGTTCGTCAAGCGGGTGCGGTGATGGCTGCGGCGACGTTGGCTCATCGCCGACGGCATGATAGATTACGGTCATGACCGAGGTGCTTCCGCTCAACGTCGTCCCGCTGCCCGTCAGGCTCCGCGCTGCCGATTACATGCTGCTCGACGAAACCGGAGCGTTTCAGCCCTACCGCAAGACCGAGCTGCTTGACGGGGAAATCGTCTACATGAATGCGCAGCATCGGCCGCACGGGCGCGTCAAGATGGCGCTGTATCGTGCGCTGTCCGAGGGGCTGCGTGCGATCGGGTCTGCCTATTCGGTCGCCGTCGAGGTGAGCGTAGCACTCAGCGAACACGATGCGCCGGAACCCGATCTGACGCTGACGAGCGAGCCCGACGGCGATGGCTTCATTCCGGCCCGTTCGGTCGGGCTGATCGTCGAGATCGCGGATGCGACCTTGCGGTCGGACATGACCCGCAAAGCGGCAATCTATGCCCGCGCGGGCATTCCGGAATATTGGGTTGCCGACGTCAACGGGCGGGTTATCCATCAGATGTGGCATCCGCATGCCGGAGCCTATGCCGACCGACGGACAATATCGTTCGGGGATGGCTTGGACTCTGCGACGATATCGGGCCTAGTCGTGCAAACCACGGCGCTTTAGCGTTCCGCATCCTCCCATCGGTAGCGATAGGCCGCCGCCTGCCGGTGCCGCACGAACGTCATGGCGTCGGGCCCGGTCCACGGGCCGGTGTAGCCCGCCTTTGCCGCATTACCGATCCACCAACCCTGCCCCGGCAGACGATCCGACTGGCGGACCACCAGCACGGCGAGATCGGGTTCTCCCACCCGTGCGCCGGTTTTGTCGATCGTATCGAGCGTACAGCACAAGGCGCGCATCTTGGGTCGGGTGAAGCGATGACCCAGAGCCGCCAGACATTCGCCGTAGGTCAGTGCCCGCCCGTCGCGCGCGGCGGCTACAAGTAGTGACCGCACCCGCGATACGTCGGCGATCGCACCGGGCCCCTCGGCAAGCGTGAACCCGTTCACCGCGAGCCAGCCGCCGAGATCGTCCTCGTGCGGCCGGCTCGCCATCATCACCGCGTGAGCTTCTTGTACGCCAGCCGCGTCGGCCGATCGGCCGCGTCGCCGAGGCGACGGCGCTTGTCTTCCTCGTAGCTTTCGTAATTGCCCTCGAACCATTCGACGTGGCTGTCGCCCTCGAAGGCGAGGATGTGCGTGCAGAGGCGATCGAGGAAGAAGCGATCATGGCTGATGACCACCGCGCAGCCTGCGAACGTCTCCAGCGCCTCTTCGAGCGCGCGCAGCGTCTCGACGTCGAGGTCGTTGGTCGGTTCGTCGAGGAGCAGGACGTTGCCGCCCTCCTTGAGCATCTTGGCCATATGGACGCGGTTGCGCTCGCCGCCCGAGAGCTGGCCGACCTTCTTCTGCTGGTCGGGGCCGCGGAAGTTGAACGCGCCGACATAGGCGCGCGTGCCGAGTTCCTGCTTGCCGAAGCGGAAGACCTCGAGCTCGTCGGAAATCTCCTGCCAGACGTTCTTGTTGGGATCGAGATCGTCGCGGCTTTGGTCGACATAGCCGAGCTTCACCGTCGAGCCGACCTCGATCGTGCCGCTGTCGGGCTTTTCCTGGCCGGTGATGAGCTTGAACAGCGTCGACTTGCCCGCGCCGTTCGGCCCGATCACGCCGACGATGCCGCCCGGCGGCAGCGTGAAATCCAGGCCGTCGAACAGCAACTTGTCGCCATAGGCCTTGGTCAGGCCCTTGGCCTCGATCACCTTGCCGCCGAGCCGTTCGGGCAGCTGGATGAGGATCTGCGCCTTGCCGGCGACGCGATTCTCCTGCTTCGCCATCAGCTCGTCGAACGCGCGGATACGCGCCTTGGACTTGGTCTGGCGCGCCTTGGGAGTCTGGCGCATCCAGGCGAGTTCGTCGGCGATCGCCTTCTGCTTGCCGGCCTCTTCGCGCTCCTCCTGCTCGAGGCGCTTGGCCTTCTTCTCGAGATAGCCCGAATAGTTGCTCTCGTAGGTGTAATACCGCCCGCGATCGAGCTCGAGCACCCAGTTGACGACGTTATCGAGGAAGTAACGGTCGTGCGTCACGAGGATGACGTTGCCGGTATATTCCTTGAGATAATTCTCCAGCCACGACACGCTTTCGGCATCGAGGTGGTTGGTCGGTTCGTCGAGCAGCAGGATGTCGGGCTTTTCGAGCAGCAGCTTGCACAAGGCGACGCGGCGCTTCTCGCCGCCCGACAGGCGGGTGACCTCGGCATCGCCCGGCGGACAGCGCAAGGCCTCCATCGCCTGTTCGAGCTGGCTGTCGAGCGTCCAGCCGTCGACCGCGTCGATCTTGGCCTGGAGCTCGCCCATTTCTTCCATCAGCGCGTCGAAGTCGGTGTCGTCCTTGGGATCGCCCATCTCCGCCGAAATGGCGTTGAAGCGATCGACGAGGTCGGCGACCGGGCGGACGCCGTCCTTGACGTTGCCCATCACGTCCTTGGTCGGATCGAGCTGCGGCTCCTGCGCGAGATAGCCGACGCGCACGCCTTCGGCGGCCCATGCCTCGCCGGTGAAATCGGCGTCCATGCCCGCCATGATCTTCATCAGCGTCGACTTGCCGGCGCCGTTGGGGCCGATGATCGCGATCTTCGCCGACGGAATGAACTGCAGATGGATGTTGTTGAGGACGGGCTTGTTCGCGCCGGGGAAGGTCTTGGTCAGACCCTTCATGACGTAGGTATACTGGACGGCCATGTGCCGACGGCTCCTGATCGATAAGGACGGGAAATCTTGGAGCGGCATGTAGCGATCCGATGCCCCCCGTGCAAATGCCGCCGCCGCGGCCCGCCCGGCTTGTGCTCGACGCGGCCATCGCTCACACCCTGGCGATACGATCGAACAGGGAAACGACCGAATGACGCGCATCGCACTGACCTTGCTGGCCCTCGCTTCTTCCACCGCGCTGGCGGCGCAGCGCACCGCGCCGCCGCTGCCCGCCCCGGTCGATGCCAAGGTCGCGGCGCTGCGCGACGCGGCGCTGAAAGACGACGTCGCCTATGACATCGTCGAGGGGCTCACCACCGAGGTCGGCCAGCGGCTCGCGGCGACCGAGGCGGAGGCGCGGGCCCGTACCTGGGGCGTCGCCAAGCTCAAGGCGCTCGGCTTCAAGAACGTCCATGTCGAGACCTATCAGATGCCGGTCTGGCTACGCGGCGAGGAGCGCGCCGAGGTGCTCGCGCCTTTCCCGCAGACGCTCAAGCTGGTCGCGCTCGGCAATTCCGGCGCGACGCCCGCGGCGGGCCTGACCGCGCCGGTGGTGGTGTTCCGCTCCTATGGCGATCTGGCCAACGCCCCCGCCGAAGCGGTGCGCGGCAAGATCGTCTATGTCGGCAATGCGATGGTGCCGACGCAGGACGGATCGAGCTACGGCGCCTACGGCCCTGCCCGCTTCGTCGGCCCGGCGCTGGCGGCGCGGCTCGGCGCGGCGGCGATCGTCATCAAGTCGATCGGCACCGATCATCATCGCAACCCGCATACCGGCGTCACCGACTTTCCCGCCGGTGTCGCACCGATCCCGTCGGCGGCCTTGTCGGTCAGCGACGCCGAACTGCTCGAACGGATCGCCGACCGCGGCAAGCCGATCACGCTGAAGCTGGTGCTCACCCCGCGCTTCGCCGGCACCGGCACCTCCGGCAACGTCATCGCCGAGGTGCCGGGCAGCGATCCCAAGGCCGGGATCGTGCTGGTCGGCGGCCATCTCGACAGCTGGGATCTCGGCACCGGCGCGATCGACGATGCCTCGGGCGTCGCGATCACCACCGCCGCCGCCAAGCGCCTGCTCGACGGGCCGCGGCCGAAGCGGACGATCCGCGTCGTCTGGTTCGGCGCCGAGGAGCCGGGCGGCTATGGCGGCAAGGACTATGCGCGGGTGCATGGCGGCGAGCGGCATGCGACCGCGGGCGAGAGCGATTTCGGCGCGGACCGCATCTGGCGCTACGAGGTCAACCTTCCCGACAGCGCCAAGCCGATCGCCGACCGGCTGCAGACCGCGCTGGCGCCGCTCGGCATCGGGCGCGGCGCGGGCGTGGGTGGCGATGGTACCGACGTCGGCCCGACGCTGGCGCTCGGCGTCGCCGCGATCGACCTCAACCAGGACGGCACACGTTATTTCGATACCCACCATACGCCCGACGACACGCTCGACCGGATCGACCCCGAACAGCTGCGCCAGAACGTCGCGGCGTGGACGACGATGCTCGCGATCGTGGCCAATGCGCCGGAGGAGATCGGATCGGTCACGCCGCGGCGATAACGGCCAAAGAATGTCGGAACCTTTCGCCCCGGTGAATTTCGTGATTGACCGGGGGGAGTCGTGCGGTATTTGAGCTGTCTCGCGACGGCGATCGGGCCGGCCGCGATTTTGCTTTGCTTTGCTTGGGAGCAACCGAATGAAGAAGATCGCTTTCGTTCTCGCTGCCGCCGGCCTGATGTCCGTCGCTGCCTGCCACAAGTCGCCTGAAGCTGCTGCCGTTGAGAACAACGGTGACATGCTGGCCGACAACATGGAAGCGCAGGCCGACAACATCGACGCGCTGGCCGACAACACCTCGAACGCATCGGCTGCTGCCGCGCTCGAGAACGTTGCCGACAACACGAACGCCGCAGCGGACAACGTCCGTGACGCAGCCGAGGCCAAGGCCGACAACCTCTAATCGCGCGGCGTCGGGTTCGCCCGACGCGCCGATCGGGCTGTCGCACGATCTCGAAGGGCGCTTCCCATGCGGGAGGCGCCCTTTTTCGTGGCCCGCGCTCCCACGCACCGGCTTTTTCTTTGCCGCCGGTTGCGCTAGCGAACGCCGAGGTGGGGCCTGTAGCTCAATGGTTAGAGCTGGCCGCTCATAACGGCTAGGTTGCGGGTTCGAGTCCTGCCGGGCCCACCATCCTTCGCCAAATGCCCGAGGAAATCATACGCTTTCGGGTAGGTTGGGCACGATCGGATTGAGGCGGTCAGGCAAATCACCGACACTGGGCGAAAGCGCTGGTCATCGCGGCGCTGGCCATGTGGCCTTGCTTCTCCGATGCAGAGAGTGCCCTCCGAATCACCGCGCCAGCGGGCGACACCCTTGATCTTCCCTGAGTCGCACCGCTCTGAGCGATTGCTTTCCGAAGGCCGTGCGAGGCGCATTGGAACCGCGTGATCAGATCACCGCCACTTCCGGGAATGGTGCGGCAGCAAGTCGACCCCGCGAGATGCTCGTTTGGCATCAGCAACGCGGCACGTCCTCACCAAGGGCGCCGGGGTTCTACATCAAACGCTCAACCAGTCGGCCGTGATCTCCCCTCGGTGCCCCTCCGGGGCAAGCATCGCGCGCAACGCTTCCAGCAGAGACGGCAGCGCCTGCATGAAAGCATAGGGCGGATTGACGATGAAAAGGCCTGCTCCATTGTAGATGTCGGGCTGATCGCCATCGTACAACCAATGCTCCACCTCCAGCATTTTTGGAATGCGGAGCTTCTTCAGCTGCTCTTTCCATCGCCCGTGCGCGGCGCGGTCCTTGAGCGGATACCAGACCACCGTCACGCCGTGCGCCCATTTGCGGTAAGCGGCGGCGAGGGTCGCGGTGATACGGGCGCGTTCATCGAGCTGTTCGTACGGCGGGTCGACCACCACGACGCCGCGTGCGGTTCGAGTCGGCAGCATCGCCAGCCAAAGCTCGTAGGCGTCGCGTTCGTGCACGGCAGCGGAAGTATCGCGCATCACCCTGCGCAGGGTATGAGCCTCCTCGGGACGCTTTTCGTTCAGAATAAGGAAGTCTTGCGAACGCAGAAGCTGCGCGAGGACCCGCGGCGAACCAGGATAGAAATGCGGCTCGGGTCCGACATTCACCGCCTGTACCGCCGCGCGATAGTCGTCCAGCAAGGGGTTCGGGTCGGCAAAAGCTCGACGAACGCCTTCGATGGATTCGCCCGTGCGTTGGGCTTCCGCGCCGTCGAGGTCGTACAGCCCGCGGCCGGCATGCGTGTCGATCAAGGTCAACGCGCCCGGTTTTTGTTGCAAGGCCTTTACGAGCGCTATCAACAGGCTGTGCTTGACGACATCGGCACTATTGCCTGCGTGAAAGGAATGGCGATAATTCATCGTGAACTCGGATCCTGCCGATCTACCTTATACGTGTATGCATGCTGCTGAGCGCCAGATGAGCGCGAAGCAATTGAACAACCGATCCACCTTGAGCCCGCGCCAGCGATCGACGCGGAGGCGCATGGGAATGTCCGATGATCGAGGCTTCGGTCGCGGCTGCTTCAATTGCCTTGGGCATCGACCTCGAACACAACCGGCTTGCCCCGCGACATCGGTTCCCAGCCCGCCGACATCGCGGCGCGCACGCATCGCGAAATAGTGGCGTCGTCCAGTTGCAGACGGCCGCGCGGCAAGCCCTTCAATAGCCGCTTCGGCGGCGGGAATTGCACCCATGCTTCGCGTTTTGCATCGCGCTGGAGAAGGGCGATGATCATTCCCTTCCACCCTTCATCATCCGACTGATGCGGTTCACGCTGGAGGTGCCAATCATACGTGGCGCCATCGACTTCGACGGCGCCGCCGTTGCTCTGGGATTTCGACATGGCGGCGGCCCTAACATGCTATGCCGCCCAAAGCACGGGTCCGGGGGCGTATCGGATCATGGCTTGGCAGACGGACGTGCAAAACGCAGTGCGGCTGCAATGACCCAAAGCCGGTCACTCGCAGGCAAGTTTCGCGCGCCCGACTTCCACCATTCGTTCAGTTTCCGCATGGAAGGCCTGTGGCCCGCGTCGATCATGTCCGACGTTGCGCGGGGCAGCCCCGCCCCGTAAGCTCACCGCAGGGGGAGAGACTATGCGATCGACGTTGGTTTTGCTGGCGG
This sequence comes from Sphingomonas sp. 2SG, assembly GCF_005503285.1. Lineage (NCBI taxonomy): Bacteria > Pseudomonadati > Pseudomonadota > Alphaproteobacteria > Sphingomonadales > Sphingomonadaceae > Sphingomonas > Sphingomonas sp. 2SG. The sequence goes on along the minus strand of NZ_SCMZ01000003.1, from coordinate 2,273 downwards.
TTGTGCCTGCCGGGGCATGGGCTCAGGCTGTGCCGCCTTCGGTTGCCGGCCGCAGCGCGCAGGGCGACGTGGCGGTCACGATCTATGCCAACGACACCGCGCTGATCCAGGACACGCGGCAGATGACCCTGCCTGCCGGCATCTCCCGGCAGGAATTCCCCGACGTATCGAGCGAGATCCGCCCCGCCACCGTCCGCCTGTCGGCCGAGGGCACGACGATCGTCGAACAGAATTACGACTATGACTTGCTGTCGCCGCGCGCGCTGATGGAAAAGGCGGTGGGACAGACCATCACCCTCGTCCGCACCAACCCGGCAACCGGCGCGGAGACGCGCGAACAGGCCCGGGTGCTCGCCTCCAACGACGGCGTCATCCTGCAGATCGGCAGCCGGATCGAGGTGCTGCGCGACGATGGCCTGCCCGTGCGGGTCGTCTTCGATTCGTTGCCGCCCAACCTGCGCGCGCGTCCGACGCTTTCGATCACTTTGGATGCGAAGAACGCCGGGCGGCGGCCGGTGACGATCAGTTATCTGACCGGCGGCCTGTCCTGGTCGGCCGACTATGTGGCGCTGTTCGACGAGGGCAAATCGACCGTCGACGTGCAGGGCTGGATCACGCTCGGCAATAGCGGCGGCACCACCTATGTCGATGCCGACGCGCTGCTGGTCGCGGGCGGTCCCGGTGGCAACAGCAGCCGCAGCCTGGGGCTGGCGCCGGGCACCCGGCCGGGGACGCAGAACGCCGGCCGTGCGCGGCTGGGCGATTTCTACCTCTACCCACTCGGCCACCGCACCACCATCGCCGCCAACCAGCAGAAGCAGGTGAGCTTCCTGTCGGTCGGCGGTGTCGCCGCGCGCAAGCTGTACGCGTTCCGCAACGGCTGGATGGGCAGCGATCAGGAGCCGCGCTCGGCCGACACGGTGATCGGCTTCTCCACCGCGCGCGAGGGCGGGCTCGGCGACGCGCTGCCGGCGGGAACGGTGCGCGTCTATATGCGCGACGCCACGGGGCAGCCGCAGTTCGTCGGCGAGAACGGCATCGGCCACACGCCGATGGGCAGCCAGCTCGCAATCAAGACGGGCGAGGCGTTCGACGTGAAGGTTCAACCCGCGGTCGACAAGCGCGAGAAGATCCTGGCCGACGAGTGGGAACGCACCGCCCGCTACCGGATCAAGGTTCAAGGCGCGCCGACCCGCACGGTCGAGGAATCGCGCAGCGTCACCTACTGGCGCACCGCGATGCGCTACGTCCTGACCAACGCCCGGCCCGAGCCGGTGACGGTCGACGTCAGCCAGACGGGCCTTGGCGACAGGTGGGAAGACACGCGCGTAACGGCGGAGAGCCAGCCGGGCGAGCAGCGCTCGCTCGACGAGCGGATATGGCATGTGCGGGTGCCCGCAAACGGCACCGCGACGCTGACCGCGACCTTCGACACGCGGTACTGACGATCGTGCGACTCGCCTGGCTCGCCCTGCTGCTGGCAGTGGCCACGCCGACGGTGCTCGACGCGCAGGTGGTGGTCACCTCGACCAAGCCCGACGACGTCAGCGTCACCGTCTATGGCGCGCCGGATCGCCGGGGTCGCGAGATCGACCGCAACCACCCCGCCGGTGTCGCGCTCATCACCGAACGGCGGACGATCACCCTGCCGGCGGGCACGGCGGTGATCCGGTTCGAGGGCGTTGCGGGCAACATTTTGCCCGAGTCCGCCGTCGTCGCCGACCTGCCGAGCGGGGTCATCGAGAAGAACCTCGACGCCGACCTGCTCTCGCCGCGCTCGCTCTACGACCGGGCGCTCGGTCGGCGGGTCCTCATCCGTCGGACCGACCGCGCGACCGGCAAGGTGGTCGAACAGCCTGCGACGATCCGCTCCGCCGCCCGCGGCGCCGCGCTGGTCACTTTGGCTGCCGGCACCGAAGCGCTGCGATGCACCGGCCTTGCGGAGGCGATCGTCTATCCGGAGGTGCCAGCCGGTCTGTCCGACAAGCCGACGCTGTCGATCCGAACCACCAGCGCGCACGCGTCCACCGCCACCCTGACCCTGTCCTACCTCGCCACCGGGTTCGACTGGCAAGCGGACTATGTCGTGACGATGCAGCCCGATGGCCGCTCCGCTGATCTGTTCGCGTGGGTGACGCTCGCGTCGAACGACGTCACCAGCTTCCCCAACGCGCGGGCAGCAGCCGTGGCCGGCAAGGTCAATCGGGTGGAGTCGGACCGGCCACCGATAGTCGGCATCGACCGTCATCGCGCATTGAGGCTGCAATGCTTCC